>JBGPNV010000287.1:0-3383 GCA_041487695.1 Thermoplasmata archaeon
CCGAGGTGTCGAGGGCAAAGTCCGTCGACGACACGGTGGCATTCCAATCCGAAAAGGCGGGCGCAAAGGAGAGGGTCGCGTTGTCCGGCCCGTTGCCGAAGTTGAAGGCGACGAGGTTGAGGATCGCCGTCCCGCCCGGCGGCGCGGCAAACGAGGTGTCCCCGGAAAGCCGGACCTCGAACCTTTGGGTGATCCGCACGGAGAGCGAATTCGCCGCGGAGCCGAGCCCGTCGTCGAGGGCCGCCGTGAACCAGACGTCCCCCATCGACCACGCCGGCGTGTCGTGGCCCGCCCGCAGCATGACCTCGACCGCCCCGTCGCTGAAGGGAGCGAGGAAGAGCGAGGGGGTCGTGTAGATGACCGTGACGCCGTAGGGGCCGGTCGCCGTGAAGAGGTAGGTCGCCCCGTAGTTGCCTTGGTTGTGGACCGTGAGGTTGATCGAGCGCGCCACGTCGGGCTCCAGGGAGTAGGGGCCGACGGCCTGCACGTCCACGGCGAGCGCGACAAACTTTCCGGCGGTGAGGTTTGCGAAGAATTTCAGGTGGAACTCCTCGCCCCTTGAGCCCGAGCGGACGTCGAACTCGATCGGGATCCGCGTGCCATTGAGGACAGTCGTGGGGACCTGGATCGCCAGGGGGACGGCGGTTGACCCGCCGCGCAGCATGATCCCGGGGTCTGCGAGCACGGACACGAGCACAGAGGCGGGGTCGAAGGTCGGCGACACCGAAATGTTGTCTTGGCCGTTGCCGTGGTTCCAGACGACGATTTCGGGCGTGTAGATCACGCCGGGCGTCGCCGTGAAATTCAGGTCCCCGGAAAAGTCGACATGGTAAAATTGCGCGGCCCGTGTGACCGTGGGGACGAGGAACGTGTTCAAGGGCGCCGTGGTCGAAGTGGCGCGCACCTGGACCCATGCCGGGTCGCCGGCCGACCAGCCGAGCGGCACGGCGACCGTGAGGTTGACCGTGGCGCTCCCGAGCGGCGGGAGCGAGAAGGAGGCCCGGTCGAGCGTGCCCAGAGTTTGGTTCACGCCCTCGATCGAGAGGGAGACGGAATCCCCGGAGACGGAGAAGGTCGAGACCTCCACGGGGTACGTCACCGATGTGCCGGGAAGAGTCTGCATCTCGGACGGACCGAGGACGCGGGCCGAGAGGCCGTAATTCACGCGCCCCGTGTCGATCGAGAAGGTCATGTGAGGTCCACCGTTCGTGAGGACCGTCGAGATGTTGTAGATCCGGATCCCCGTCGCATAGTTGCCTCCGCTTACGTAGAGGTTCGAATTGGGCGTCGAGGTCGGCGTGAAGCCTACCGGGCTGCTCACCCACACATCGTTCGAATAGGTCCCGCCGCCGGACGAATCCAGGTCTTGGGCACCCACTTCCTCGATGTCGATGCCCTTGTGGTTCGTGTTGACTTCGACGGTGTTGGAGCCTTGCTCCCAGGTGTTCGCCACGACGTTGCTGTCGACGTGGAGGATCTGCAAGCCATCGTAGGGGATGCCCGAGTCGTAGCGGGCCGACGCGCTGCCGTAGCGCATCTCGACAAGGAAGTACTCGTTCGAGAAGTTCGTGGTGACCTTGACCGGGTTGTACCGCGCCGTGTCGATGGGCGGATAAATCGTGTAGGTGTCGACGTTGAACACGGGCTCGAAGGGCCGGATCCACCCGAGGTACTCCTTGCACCAGGCGGTGTAGTGGTTGAGGTACCAGGAGCCGCCGGCCATCATTTCCCAGATGCTGAGCCCCTGGTTGTTGTAGTAGACGTCGTAGAGGTCAGGGAGGTCGAGCGCGAGGTGGCCGAACTCGTGGATCCACACGCCCACCGTGTCGCCGCGGGGGTGGCCGAAGTCGGCGACCGTGGAGTAGTACCCGATGCGCTTGCCGTCGAGGACGGGCCCGTAGAAGGCGCTGGAGTGCGACCAGATGCAGTTCGGCGCACAACCGGCGGCTTGGTCGCCGCCGGAGTGGATGACGACGAGGTTGTCGACCCACCCATCGCCGTTGTCGTCGAAGGTGCTGAAGTCGATCTGTGAGTCGGCGGCCCGCGCCGCGTCGGAGATCATCTGGAACGTGTTGGCGTCGTAGTAGGCCTGGGTTTGAGGGAGCGTAACCCATGTCGTGACGGTGGAGTAGACGGTGTAGTTGCCAAGGGAGTTCTCCAAGAACCATGTGCGGGCGGAGGCCCGCGAGGTCCCGTTGTAGTTCAGCTGGTCGTCGTAGAAGGACTGGCCGTAGGCCGAGTGGGCGACGTCGCTGAAGGCGGCGAGGACGACCACGGCGTGGTGGTCGCCAAGGGACCGGCTGTAGGCGAGCGGCTGCGCGGCAAGCGGCTGGCGCACCGCCGGAGCCGTGCTCGTGTGGGCGGCGAGTTCCGAGGCGTCGATTGCCACACCGGGCTTCGGAGGCACGAAGGAGAATCCGGCGGGGTGAAAGGGCGCTTCGCCGCCGCCAAGGGACGAAGGAGAAAGGGCTGCCGCCGGCAGCGTGGCGGCCAAAAGGCCCGCGCCGACAACGAGAGAAAATGTCGCCAGGAGCACGATGGGTGCCGCACGACGATTCGGGGATGGAATAGTGGGACCCTCCAGGCCAGACCGCTGGATGCTGCCTCAGCCGGACGTTGTTATTTAAGCGTTAGGCTCTAGGATCGAAGGCTGGCAAGGCGGGTGTTCCAGGCGGCCAAAAAGCGCCTTCACATCCCCCAAAAGCGGGTCTCCTTCCGCTTGATTTTCGTGATTTCTTCCAGGCACATCGTTTCGTCCGCGTTGAGCTCGAAGGCGCGCACGGCGCGCGCGTCGGTCTCGTTCATGTCGACATAGAGCGTGTCGCCCTCGGCAAATTGGCGCCCTACGGTGACGTCCTCGATCGCGATGGCGACCTCGTCGCCGGGCCATGCCTCGGGGATCGTTTCCTCCCCGGTGCGGATCGACTTGAGCGGCCCGAGGACTTTCCCGTCGCTGCGCATGAGGCGGATGCCCGAGCGGAGGCGGCCAGCCAGCACCCGCACACCGACGATCGCAGGCTTCGAAACACGGAACGTGTGGTCGGCAAGGACAAGGGCCTTGGCCGGGAAGACGACGGCGAGGCGAGCCTTCTCGACTGCGTCCTTCTTGCGGTCGGCCTGCCAGGCGACCAGGTCCTCGACGAGTTTGTAGATCACGTTGCCCTCGATCAAGTGGACGTCCTGCGTGGACAGGGTTTCCCTCGCGTCGGGAAGCACCTGCGTGGAGAACGCGAGGATCGCACGGTGCGCGGGGTCGGGAAGCGTGGCCGCCTCGATGAGGTCCTTGTGCGTGACGGCCCCCACGCGCGCGCTCTTCACGGGGATGTTCACGGCCTTGAGCTCGAAGGCGAGCCCTTCGAGGGAACCGATCGCGTCCGCGCGGA
>JBGPNV010000288.1:0-3377 GCA_041487695.1 Thermoplasmata archaeon
CGCGGTGCCCCTTGGACAAAAGCTCGACGAGGTCGTCCTCGCCGACATCGAGCGCGACGACCTTGCGCCCGGCTCGCCGCCTTGCGAAGAACACGTCGCCGTAGGCGGCGAGCGCCCCCTCGAGCACGAGGTCGTCAAGCAGCCCCTCGACGAGGGGCAAGGACGCGGCGGGGACCGCGCACTCGCGGGCGGCCGCAAGGACCGCTTCGTCGCGGGAAGCGCCGGGTTCGCAGACGCGAAGGAGCGCGTCGCGGATCGCCTCGTCGGGGTGGTGGGAGGGGCGCGCGGGCCCGGCGTCGCTCACATAGATCGACTTCAGCCGTGACGCGGCCTTGAGGTCAAGCTCGACGACCTCGCGCGTGTGGGCCTCGGAGCCTTCCTCGAGGGCGAGTTGGCGTCCGACGCGGGGCGGTGGTCGAGGGCGCCTGCGCGCCTCGTCGCGCGCGCGCCTCGCCGCCTCAAGGGCAAGGTCGGGTGCGTACGTCTCGAGCGACGATTGAGGGCGGGCCCGCGGCGGCCGCTGCCAGTCGACGACAAGGTGGGGCGAAGGAGGCATACGTTAGCACGCTCGCGTGGGGCCCCAGAGGGGCGGGCGCGATAAAGGCGTTTGGAGGGGGTTCGCGGGGCAAGGACAGGGTTGCGCCGCTGATCGGCGGCGGGAAGCCTTTATGAGCCTAGGGCGGGAAGGCGCGCTTGTGGCCACGGAACCGTGGTTCCTGCTTTTCCCCGCGGCGGGGGCGGTCACCTTTGCCGTGCTCGGCAGCCGCCTCGTCCAGAAGCGCGCAGTCCTTGCAGGCCTTGGCGCGGACTGGGGTGCGGCATTCGGGTTCGGCGCGCTTGCATTGGCCGGCGCATTCGCCGCAGGGGCCAAGGACTGGTCGGGCCCCGGGCAGTTCACCGCGGCGTTTTCGGGCGCGGCCGGCGGCCTTGCAATTGCTGCCGCGCTCTCGGGATTCCTGGAACGGCGGGCGCGCGGCGCGGTCGGGACGACGAACTTCCGGTGGGCGGCGTATGCCGCGGCGCTCGGGCTCGAGGGGGTCGCGTGGGGCGCGATGTTCGCCTCGCCGGACGCGAGCGGAGACGGGTCAGTGGCGGCGTGGGTCGCTCTGCCGCCCGCGGCGGGGGCGGCCGCGGTCCTCTTGATGGCCGCTTTGGTCGCCCGTCACGCCTTTCCGGGGGCCGGTTCCTCGAGCATGCTGCAACTCCTGATGGGCGCGGTGCTCGCAGCCCTCGGTTTCACCTGGGGCGCAGTCGGCGAGCCCCTGTTTGGGCCGGCGCTTGCCATGGCCGGCGCGGGGTTCCTGCAGGCGGGCGCGCTTGCCGCCTCGGGGCTTGCGCCCTCCGCGGCGCCGCGTGCGGTGCGCCCGAAAGTCGAAAAGGCGCCTCGGCAGCGAGTGGCGAAGAGCGCCGGCGTGAAGGTCCGGGTGCCGAAGGGCGGCGCGCAGCGCGTGACGTCCTTCCGGGACGGGGAGCCGCCACGGGGCGGCGTGTTGTAGCGCGGTTCAACCGCGCCCTTGTGGCGGGGCGGCAGACTCGTCGCTGCGCGCCGGAACGGGCTCGGTCTGCGCCAGGTGCGCGAGCGCCATGGGCGCTGGCCCGCCCATGTGCTCCGGCACCCTCCCCAGCCGCACGATTTCGCCGATGACAAACACGTAGCGGATCGCGTTCACCGAACCGACGGCGAGGAGCAGGAAGAATGCGAGGAGGACAAACACGGGGAACGAAGTCCCGTCCGTCATCTTCGCTGTGAGGTTGATGTAGTCGTTGAGGAAGTGGGCCGCAATCGCGGCCGCAAGCCCGTAGCGTAGGAAGAGGACGCCGAGTGCGAGCCCGAAAACCGCAGCGGTAGGGACCTTCAGGAGGTCCCACCCCGAAAGGTGCGCAAACCCGAAGACGACGGCCTGGAAGACCACGAAAGCCACGGCGGGGCCGTCAAGGGTAAAGCCGCCGCCGAGGATGTACGAGTGGACCGGGCGCTCGAGCTTGCCGCGGCCGGCGTAGTGGATGAGCAGGAGGGGCACGCCGAGCAGGAGGACGCGCATGACGAGCTCCTCCCAGACGGAGGCGTGGGCGAGCGCGACGAGGAGGAAGCCGAGGGGCGCGGTCACGAGTTCCTGGGGCTCCGAGGGCGGGGAGCCGGCCGCCGCCGCAAGTTCGTTGACGGCCACCGCCACAAAGAGGCTCGCGGAAAAGAGGCGCGCGAGCGCGAAGAACGCGTTGGGGTCGGAGAGCGTGGGCGTGCCCTCGCCGCGCAGCGCCGTGGTGACCTTGGCCCAGGCGTCCTTGCCATGGCGGCGCACGAATGCCCCGACGGAGAGGGCGATCGCTGCGACAAGGAACATGTAAAAGACGGCGGCGCTGCCCCCCGCGAGGGCAACGATCCCGTAGGGGAAGGGGAAGGCGATGAAGAGCACGAGGAAAGGCTCGGGCGCCGTCAACGCGAAGTCGAGCCCGGTCGGGACGCCCGCGAAGAGGGCCGCCGTGTTCGCGCCGAGCAGGAAGGCGACGAGGAACGTGCCGCCAAGCGTGGCCGCGCGCGCGACGCGCCGCACGAAGTGCGGCGGGGGCGGGGGCAAGAATGGCGCGGTCGCGATGGTGTGCGCGGCGGGGACCGCGTAGGGCGCGGCTGGCGCGCCGGAGGCGAGGGCAGGCGCCAGCGGGGCGCCGCGCACAGGCGTCATGCGCTTGCAGTTCGGGCACACGACGAGTTCGAAGGCGCCCGTGGCCGGGACCACGGAGCGGCAGAAGACGCAGAGGATGTCGGGAACGACTGGACCCCGGCGCGGCGAGGCGGGGAGGGCGAGATAAACCATGGGCGCGTGGTCGCGCGCGTTTGCTCTGCCCCGCTTCGACTTTAAATAGAGCCAGCTGGATCGAGAAGGCCGCGAGTGCTGGCGTTGCCCAAGCCTCTGTTCTCGAGGTGACAAGAGATGCCGCCGCAGAAACGGGGGACGCGGCTCGACCAGTTCCAGATGGGGGGCCGCCCGGGGCGGGACGACCCGGACAACGCGCCTGCCGAAAACCCCGCCCACGCACGCGCCGCGCCCCAAGGCCCCGCCTTCGTGACCGTTTCCGAGCTGACCGACCTAATCGAGGAGGACCTGCGGCAGGACGACCGCCTGGCGTCCGTATGGGTAAAGGGCGAGGTCTCGGGGATCCGCGAGTACCCCAAGGCGTGGTACTTCACACTCAAGGACGCTGAGTCGCAGGTCAACTGCGTGTGCTGGAACTACGGCCCCTCGCGCGAGGTGGGCCCGACGCTCAAGGAGGGCGCGGAAGTGCTCGTCCGGGGGGATGTGACCGTCTACAAGCAGCGCGGCCAGTACCAGCTGCGCGTCGTCGAGGTCCAGTCGACGGACAAGCGCGGCGCGCTCTTC
>JBGPNV010000289.1:0-3376 GCA_041487695.1 Thermoplasmata archaeon
CCGGGCCTCCTTGAAGATGCGCCGGCCCCGCGCCTGGTACGCTGCTTTGGATGCCAACCTCACGCCTCCGATTTGCCGACCGGCCTCGATGCCTCTGCGCTCTTTAGCCTTCGTGGACGCCCGCGCCCCAAGCGGGCAACGCGCCGCTTTCAGACTGCGCCGGCGGCGTGCTTCACGACGATCGGCTCGCAGAGTTTGCCGCCGATGTCGTTGAAGATCGTTTCCACATTGTCGCCGCTCTTCGCCGAGCAGTGGAAGTACTTCATTCCATACTGCTGGCAGAGCGCCTGAATCTGCGCTCCCGTGATCGCGAACTCGTCCTTGAGGTCGGACTTGTTGCAGGCCAGCACGGCCGGGACCTTTCCGCAGCACTCGTAGACGCCGTTTAGCCATTCGGGGACCGACGCGAGGGTGTCCGCGCGCGTCATGTCGGCCACGACAATGACACCCTCGGAGCCCTTGAAATAGAGGGTGTGGAGCTTCTTCATCTCTTTCTGGCCGATGATGTCCCAGATGTTCAGGGTGAGGGTAATGGCAAGCTGTTGGGGCTCGTACTTGAACTCCATCTGCTTGCGGGACGTCTTGGTCCCGATCGTGACGATGTACTTGTCATCGAACTTGTCAATGACGAAGCGGCGGATGAGGGACGTCTTCCCGACGGCGGCATCACCGACCAGCACTATCTTCTTGGAGTAATCGAGGAACTTCATTGGGTGGGTCGATCGGGAGGATGCTACTTAAGCATTCCCTTACGGCGGTCACGTGACGGTGGCGCGCGGCGACGCGTCTGGCATGGCGAAAATCGCGTCGTGCAAACGCCCTCCAAACCAGTCAGCGAGCAACCCTTATTTCCGAGGCTCGGGCTTGGGTCGCGGGGGCGGGGATGCGACTTAGCGTCAAGGTGGGGACGCTCCCGCTTGAGAACCCCACGATTCTCGCCTCGGGAATCCTTGGCGTCACGCCGGACACGATGGCCCGCGTGCTGCGCTCGGGGGCCGGCGCGGTTGTCACGAAGTCCATTGGCAGCGAGCCGCGGCACGGCCACCCGACGCCCACGTTCGTCTCGCTCGAGGCCGGGTACCTGAATGCGATGGGGATTCCGAACCCCGGGGCCGAGGACTTCGCCCCGGAGCTCAAGGCGCTGAAGGCCCGCAAGGGCGAGGGCAAGGTCGTCGTCTCAATCTTCGGCGGCGGCGCGGAGGAATTCGGGAGGCTGGCGGCAAGGCTCACCCCGCACGCCGACGCCGTGGAACTCAACTTGAGCTGCCCGCACCTCAAGGGGTACGGCGTGGAAATCGGCCGAGTGCCCTCGCTCGTCCGCGAGGTCGTTGCCGAGGTGAAGCGCAACGCGCGCTGCCCTGTCTGGGCGAAGCTCTCGCCGAATGTCTCCGACATCGTGGAAATCGCGCGGGCGGCGGCCGAAGGGGGCGCCGAGGCGCTCGTGGCGACGAACACGATTGGCGCCATCGCCATTTCGGTGGAGGCGAGGAGGCCCGTGCTCTCGCACGGGGGCGGGGGCCTGTCGGGCGCGCCGCTGAAGCCCATCGCGATGAAGGCGGTCTTCGACATCGCGACGGAACTCGACATCCCGATCGTGGCCTCCGGCGGGATCGCGACGGGGCGCGACCTCCTGGAGTTCGTGATGGCCGGCGCGTGCGCCGGTGAGATCGGCTCGGCGGTCGTTGACCGGGGCGAGGGCGTGTTCAAGCTGGTGGCCTCCGAGCTCTCCCTGCTCCTCGAGGCCGAGGGGTTTGCGAGCGTGGAGGCCGCGCGAGGCGCGGCCCTGAAGAGGTGAAGCCGTGGAGACGCCGTGGCCGCTTCCGCGCGCGGGGCGCCTGCGGGTCGCCACCATAACGAAGACGGTCCTCGAGACGCCCTTCGATGCGACGATCGAGTTCCGCGACGGGGCGCCGATCACGCCCGGCCAATTCTACATGGTGTGGGTTTTCGGCGCGGAGGAGGTCCCCATGTCGTCGTCTCGCATCTCGAAGGGCGGGAGGCGCGCGGTGACGGCGCGGAAATTTGGCGACACGACCGCGCGGATCCGCGAGCTCAAGGCGGGCGACCGCGTGGGGCTCCGAGGGCCCTTCGGCAACGGCTTCTCGATGGCCTGGAAGAGGCCCCTTTTCGTGGGCGGTGGGGTCGGCATGTCGTCAATCATCACCGCGGTCGATGCGTGGGCCGAAAAGGGCCGTAAGCCCGTGGTCGTGGCGGGGGGCCGGACGGAGGACGACCTCCTCTACGAGAGGCGGATGAAGAGGGAGGGCGCACAGGTGCACCAGACGACGGACGACGGCTCGCGGGGGTTCAAGGGGACGGCGGTCGCGCGGGCGGCGGAGCTCATGGACGAGGGCGCCTTCTCCCACGTGGTGGCCTGCGGGCCCGAGCGGATGCTCGTCGCGCTTTTCGAGGCGGCCTCGCGGCGCAACGTGAAGGTCGAGTTCGCCGTCGAGCGCGTCATGAAGTGCGCGATGGGCGTGTGCGATATCTGCGCGATCGACGGCGTCCGCGTCTGCAGGCAGGGCCCGGTCTTCGGGACCGCGTTCCTTGAGGGCTCGAAGCAGTTCGGCCGGTTCGAGCTCAACACTTCGGGGCACCTCGAACCGATTTGAGGTGAGCGCGTGGGGCCCCAAGGAGCGCCCCGGCCCAAGGAGACGCTCGTCGCCGAGGTCACGGGCGAGCACCCGGAGCTCGCGCGCGCGGAGCTCGAGGCGCTGCTCGAGGTCGTGGGCGGAGAGGGCCTCACACAAGTCGCCCCCCTTGTTTTCAAAGCCCGGGTGCCCCCGGGGGGCGCCGACGAAGTCGGCCGGCGCGCCGGCCTGCTGCGCCGCGCGGGGACGGCGCTCTCCGAGGCCCCTTCGTTCGAGGAGCTCTCTCCGGGCGCGCTCAAGGTGACGGGCACCTTCGCGGTCCGAGCAACCGCCCTCGAGGGCGCCCCGGCCTTGCTGAAGGCGGCGGAGGTGGAGAGGGTGGTCGGGGCACGCTTCAAGGGCGGGCGCGTCGACCTCGTCGCGCCCGCGCACACGTTTCGGGCCTATGTGGGGGCTACCGCGATCCTCACGCACGAGGTCTACGACCGCGAGGACGACGACTTCGAGGAGCGGGCGGTGAAGCACCGGCCCTTCTTCAAGCCCGTCTCGCTGCACCCCAAATTCGCGCGCGTGCTCGTGAACCTCACGCGCGTCCACGACGGCGAGACCCTGCTCGACCCGTTCTGCGGGACCGGCGGCATCCTCATTGAAGCGGGTCTGGTCGGCGCCCGGCCGGTCGGAATCGACGCCGAGGAAGAGACGGCGAAGGGCGCGCGCGCAAACCTCGAACACTTCGGTGTCCTCGGCGCAACGGTCCACCACGGCTTGGCTCGCGACGCGCCCAG
>JBGPNV010000290.1:0-3375 GCA_041487695.1 Thermoplasmata archaeon
CGAGGTTTGGCAGGCCGACGTTCCCCCAAAGTTGCTATAGGCTCACGCGGCCTTGCCCGGCCGGGAGACCCGTGCCCGCGCCACCGCGCCTGCGCCTGCCGCTCCTCATCCTCAACTTCAAGACCTATCCCCAGACGCGCGGTGAGCGCGCCGTGCGCCTCACGAAAATCGCGGGGAGGGTCGCCCATGAGATGGACGCCTCGGTTGCCGTCGCGCCGGGGACCCTCGACCTTCCGCGAGTCCTCGAGCACTCGGACGTCCCCGTGTTTGCCCAGCACGTCGACCCTCGCCCCTCCGGACAACACACCGGCGCGGTGACCGCGGACTACGTCCGCGAGCTTGGCGCCGTTGGCACCCTCCTCAACCACTCGGAGAAACGCCTGCACTTCGCCTCGCTGGAGAGCGCCCGCGCGCTGTGTGCCGAGGCCGGCCTCCTCGCCGCCGTGTGTGTGGGCGGCGTCGCGCAGGCCCGGAAGGTCGCCGCGCTGCGTCCCGACTTCGTCGCCATCGAACCCCCCGACCTCATCGGGGGCAACGTGTCGGTTTCACGCGCGCGCCCCGGCCTTATCACGAAGGGCGTCGAAGCCGTGCACGGCGTCTGGCCGACCTGCGTCGTGCTCTGCGGCGCGGGCGTCAAGACCGGCGCGGATGTCGCGCGCGCGCTCGAGCTTGGCGCGCAGGGGGTCCTTCTCGCCTCCGGCGTGACGCTCGCCAAGGACCCCGAAAGCGCGCTGCGCGGCCTCGCCGGCCCCCTCCGGAGGGGCGCGCTGACTCGCGGGAAAGCCTTTTGAAGCCCCCCGCGCTCCCCCGCGCTGATGGCGAGGGCCCCTGTCGACCGCCGGGATGAGCGCCGGCGCAGCCGCGAGAACTACCGGCGGGAATTCGAGCGCCGCCAAGCCGAAAAGCAGGGCCGCTTGCCGAAAATTCAGCCCTTCCAGCCCGAGAAGTTCATCGCCCAGATCCGGACGCAGTCCTGGGCCACGATCCACACCGTCCTCTTTTCGGCCGGCGTGACGGCCGCCTTTGTCCTTGGCGGCCGCGCGCTCGGCGCGCCCGGTTCGTTCGCCTTCCTCGCGCTGCTCGGGATCGGGTCGCTCTTCTACTACCTGCTGCGGTTCTGGGACATTGACCTCCGGAGGCTCGGAAAGGTCACCTCGCAAATCGGGGTCTTCTTCACGTACTTCATCACGTGGGTGATGGTGAGTTTCCTGCTCTCGAACCCGCCAGTCTTCGACGGCGTGGCCCCCGAACTCGTCTGCTGCGGGTTCTACATCCCCGCGAAAGCTGGAAGCACGGGCGCCAACCACACGTTTCCCGAGGTCTTGGGCAACTGGAGCCTTGGCGTGCCGGTGCAGGGCACCCCCGGGACCTACACGGTGAACGCTTCGGACAACGAAACAGTGCTGGAGTTTGGCGCCTTTGACGGCGGCGGCGTCTCCAGGGTCACGCTCGCCTGGGACGGGCCGCACGGGGCCTCCGACGAGACGAACCTCTCGGTCACGCCGAACGGCAAGTACCACCACCGCGTCCCCAACCTGGAGGCCAACACTTCCTGGACCTTTGCCATCACGGTCGTGGACTTCGTCGGGCACGTGAGCTTCGCCCGCGGCACGGTAAACGTGGCCTGTGACCAGACGACGCACGGCTTCGGGCTCTGCTAGTGCCGTGGTCGACACCTTCGTTGAGTCGCCCACGCTGGCCTCAAGCCGGCCGGTGTCGAAGTCGGTTTCGCAAACACAGCACTAGAACTGCCACGGCAAGCCCGGCTGCAGGAACGCCGACGTGCGCCCCGTGTAGGGCTCGCGCGCGGCGTCGTCGAGTTCGATCACTTCGAACCTCTCGGCAAAGGCGTCGGCCACGCCCTTGCCGTGCGCGACCGAACGGGCGCGCTCCCTGAGCAGTTCGGCAGCGTCCGTGTACTCGCGCGTCACATCGACCATGAGCCGGCCCTCTTCCACATAAGGCTTGGAGAGCTGCCCCGGGCGCCCGCTCCACTTCTCGACAAAGTCCCTGGCGTTCTCGTGGAGCGCCGACGGGCCGAAGTGTTTGTTGGCGGAGGGCAGCCGCGAGGCGGTCAGTTCGAAGAGGAAGAGGACCGGCTCGCTCGCGTCGGCGCCCGCCATCACATCGGACCTCGAGACGGCAAAGCCGTACGTCGTGAGCAACTTGGCAAGCGCCCTCTCGCTCTTGCGCAGCTGGGGGATCCAGATGTCGTCGACCTCCGGCGAGCCGCGGATCGTAACGCCGAGGATCCGCGTGCCGCGGGTCTCCGCCGCCGCGCGGATCTCGTTTGGCGTGAGCACCTTCCTCGCGTTCGGGAAGAAAAAGAGCGGGCGCGGCTCACGCAGGTACTCGCGCGAGCCAAAGACGAAGAGCGCGAACTTGTCCTGTGAAACGGGCGAGGCCACATTCCTGGCCGCATCCACCGGGTCGATGAAGACAAGCGGCTCGCCGAAGTCGCGCCTTGCCGTATGGAGGACCTCCGGCGGCACGGTGCCCTCGATGCTGAGGGCCGGCCCCTCGCGCCACGCCGAGGCCGCTTGCACCACGCCCTCGAAGCCCCCGAAGCGGATCACGAGCAGCTCGCACAGGTACCCCGAAAAGCCCTGGACGGCAAGCTCGCTGCCATAGGCGCCGATGCCCTTGAGGAAGGCCTTGAGCAGGCGGACCTCGTCGCGCTGGGAGGGCGCAAGCCTCTCGCGGACGAACTCGTTGTGGAAGGGCGTGCGGTCGACCGCCGTGCGCATCTCGCCGGCCGAGGCGACCTTGTAGGCGGGCACGACATCCACGCGGATGCCGTCGATGCGCCCGCGCAGGTACGGGTGCTCGGCGTAGCGGGTCTCACCCTCCTCGATGACGCTCTTGGCAATTTTCACGCCGAGCTCTTTCAGCGTTTCGAGCGGCGTGTCGGTCGAGAAGAGGAGGAAGACATCGAGGTCCGCGCCCTTCAGCTGGGTCTTCTTCTCGAAGGAGCCCACGACCTTCGGCTCCGCGTGGGCGCCGAAGAAGTCCGCCGCCGCGCGGCACCGCGCCACGAGGTCCGCGGCGATCCGCGTCATCTTGGCCTCTTCGGCCGCGGGCGGGCGCACGGCCTCCAGGACTCCGACCTCGAGGGTCGTGCGCGCCGTGTCGGGGCTTGGCATCCCTCTGCCTCGGTTGCGAGGCCGTTTGCTCACACAAGTAGGTTGCGTCCGTTTTCTTGAAAGAATTCCTTGGAGGCGAGGATGATGTCCTGCGGCGTCTTCACATCGGACACGAGCCCGTACCAGTACACGACAAGCCCGGGGCCGAAGAGGTGCGTGTACGGGATGAGCTGCTTGCGCAGGTTCCGGTTCACTTCCTGGTGGTCGCCGAAGTTCGCCTTGGACTCGATCC
>JBGPNV010000291.1:0-3363 GCA_041487695.1 Thermoplasmata archaeon
AGATGACGACGGATGTGGACAGCCAGCTCTACAAGCGGATGCTGAAGTACGACGGGGATGTGGCGACGCTTTGCGTGGCGTTCCAGAAGTACAAGAAAGACGAATATGACCGCATGAAGGCGCAGGGGATGAAGCCGGACGCGCCGATCATCTTCCCGGCGATCGTGCTCTCGAAGTTCGACACCCTGCGCGACGAGGTCCTTGCCAAGCTCGGCCTGACGAAGGGCATGCCGCCGCGCCAGAAGCAGCGGGAGCGCAAGGAGTACGCGGAGGCGCTCTTGCGCGCGTTCCTGCCGCAGACGCTCTCGCAGATCCGCGGCGGGAAGGTCGCGGGCGTCTCCTTTGACCAAACGAGTTACTTCGTTTCATGGCTCCACACGGAAAAGGCGGAGGGCGGCATGGCGCCGGTGGGCCCCCCGAGGATCGTGCGCAAGGGCTTTTCGGCCGACGGGGGCGCGGAGATCGACTACTCGTACGACGAGTATGTCGCGTTCATCGAGCATTTCCGCGATGTGGCCAACAAGGTGCCCGACGACGTGAAGGAAGCCGACAAGGTCGCCGGCGGCCAGACGGCCTGAGGCGCGCGCGGGCCGACGCGCGTGGGTGCAGGGGAAGGAAAGGGGGGGGAGCAGCCTGGCAGTTACAGGCGGCCCCGTCTCGCTCCACCACTGGACCTATGGCGTGACCCCCGGCGAGGGGTACGGGATCAAGGCCTATTCGGTGGGGCTCAACATCTCCCTCTTCGACACCGCGCTGCGGGGGCGCTACACGCCGATCCGGGGCGACGCGGTGCAGTCCGAGGGCGGCGTGAACTCGCGGATGGTCCACCCGGCCTCGTCGGGCGAGGATGTGCTGCTCTCGCGCCTCGGAAAGGGCCCGCCCGACGAGTTGGGCCGCCCGACTTTCCAGAACCACCTCGCGGTGATCCCGCGCGAGCTGCTTGTCCAAAAGCGCGTGTCGCTCTCGGGCGTCGACGAGGTGATGGGGTCGTTTGACCTCGCGAACCCCACGGCCCTCAAGGATGTGGGGATGCTGCAGGTGGACCCGCCCCTCGAGGCGCACCGCCTGGGCGCGGGCCTCCGCCAGCACCTGACGCGGGCGGCCGTCGAGACGGTCGCGACGAGGAAGATGACCGAGGCCGACGGGCGGACCCTTGTCCTTTGCAGGGACACGCTGCCGCCCATCCGAAACGAGGTCCTCTTCCGGCTCGTCGAGTTGCTGAACTTCGGGGCAAACCTCCCTCCGTTCACGGCGATGAGCGACGCGCCCACGGCGAGCCAGCTCAACGCCTTCGACCTGGTCATCGCGCCGCGTGGAGTGAGGGCGGACAACAGCTGGGTGATCGTCGAGGCGGGCCTTCCGGCCGCGCCGCTGCCGCGGGTGGCCAAGGCCGAGTGGGTCTACCAGGCGATCGAGGAGTCGTACGCGGCCGACACACGCGCGACCGGGTAGCGGAGCGGGCAAGGGACGTCTCACCGCGCAACCCTAAAGGCGTGCGCAGGCACGTGGGCTCACGCGCCGGGGTTGCGAGCGGCGGGATTCGGACCCGCGGACGAGGGCGTGGGGCACCCGTGCCTTGTCTTGCGTCAGGTGTCGTACCTGGCTCGACCACGCGGGCGCACTCTTCCTTCTTCAATACCGATCGCCAAACCACCGATCCGCACTCTTTGAGTTCGGAAGGGCGTCGGGCGAACGCACCACAGAGATTCGGGGGTACGGGCTACCTGACCGCTCCGCGAGGAAGCCTGCCCTGCCATTCGCCCAGCCCCCGTGCGCGCTTTTATGGGGGACGCGCCCTAGAACGGCCGATGCGCTTCGTGGACCCCGGCGTGGGGACGGTGAACGAGGCGTACCTCTTCGAGGCGCTTTCCCACCACGGAACGCTCGTGGCATCGGGCCGCGAGGTGTGCTACCGCAAGGAGTTTGGCCGGGACGACGAGCGGTTCATTGGGGATGCGTTCGGCTTGTTCTTGGGGGCTGGCGTGCTCAGCATCGTGGGTGTCGAGGTAAAGGACTGGCTGGCCCCGGTGACGCCGAAGCTTGCAAGGACCTACCTCGAGACGTACGGGCGCTCCTGCGACTTCGTCTACCTTGCTGCGCGGCGTTTCCTGCCCGGTGTGCCGGCCGTCCGCAAGCTCGGGCTCATCGCGCTTGACGGGCCGAAGGTCACGAAGGAGGCCGAGCGGCTCACCCCCGAGCCCGCGGCCTGGCGGTATGTGATCTCCCAGATCGCGCCGGGCGCCGGCGTGAAGGCGCTCCACCCGCGCCAGCGCCGGCTCGCGGAGGATGCCCTGCCGGTTCCCGCGCCCTTCGAGCCGGAGCGTGAGGCTTAAAGAGAAGGAGCCGCGTCCTCGCCCCAGGGGGGAAGCGTGGCGAAGGCAAGGGGCGGGCCAGCAGCCCCGCCCGACGGCGGGCAACCCCGCCAGGTTACGCTGAGCCAAGCGGAAGTCCACCAGACCCGCGAACTGCTCGAGTCGGTCATGACGATCGCCGCGCACGGGATCCTCTACCGGACGGGGCAGATGCTTGGTGCGCGCGTGGTGGACGAGGCACGGGCGCGCGGTGGCAGCCTCCAGGAAGCATGCTTGGCCTTGCTCGTCGAGCGCGGCTGGGCGAACGAGGTCACGTTTTTCGCGGAGAAGGCGCAGATCGGAGGCAGCCTCGAAGCCAAGACGAGCGAGGAGCCGACCTGCCACATCATGCGGGGGCTCCTGCACGCGGTGGTCGCTGCGCAAGGCGGCGGGGTCGTTAGCGTGAGGGAAGAGGCGTGTGCGTCGGCGGGCGCTTCGAAGTGCACGTTTGCTTTCACCAAGGGAGGGCGCACACCGTGAAGCGACGCACGACGTCGGTCGAGGGCCTCGACGAGATCCTCGCGGGGGGGCTGCCGATCCCCTCGACGGTGCTCGTCGCGGGCGAGCCGGGTGCCGGCAAGACGACGCTCGCGGTCCAGTTCCTTTTCGGAGGGGCGAAGCAAGGCGAGAATGCCCTCTACATCACGGGCATCTCGGAACCCCAGTGGCTCGTCCAGCATTTCCTCTCGGGGTTCAAGTGGTTTGACCCGCGCCAGGTTGATGAGGGGCGCGTCGTCTTCGCCGACATTGGGCCGGCGCTGCGCGAGAAGCCCGAGGAGATCCTGCCGCAGATCATGTCCCTCGTCGAGGCGTACTCGCCGAAGCGGCTCGTAATCGACCCGATCACGCCGATGGTCGAGGCGCTCAAGCGCAAGGGGAAGGAGCGGGAGTTCATGCACGACCTCTTCGCGTACCTGAAGTCCTTCGAGGCGACGACGCTCATCACGGCGGAGCTCCACGCGTCGGACATCACAAGGTCGATCGAGGGGTACATGGCCGACGGGATCATCCT
>JBGPNV010000292.1:0-3362 GCA_041487695.1 Thermoplasmata archaeon
CTTCGTTGCCGGCCTCGTCGAGGAGGACCTTGAAGAAGCGCGGCTGGCCATAGCTTGCGGAAAGCCCGTCGACGGACATCGTGAAGTTGTCCGGCCCGTTGCCGTTGTTGGCCACGACCACGTCATACTCAAGGATCCCGCCGGGGCTGCCGTCGATCCGGAACTCCGGGGTCGTCACGTCGACCGCGAAGAACTGCACGACCGACACGGGGATGGGCACGATGAACGCATGGCCAAACGCATCGAGCGCGCCGAGAGACAACTGGTGGACGCCGGCAAGCGCGTTCGTCCCGATCCCAATGCGCACCTGGACCGTCTTGGTCTGGCCGTGGGGGACGAACACGTTGCTGATCGACGCGGGCCCGTCCAGGAAATCCATCGTCCAGCCGCCGGGCGTGGACTGCGGGTTGAGCTGGAGCGTCTCGTCGCCGTTGCCGTTGTTCGTGATCGCGAAGTCGTAGGTCACGGGGCGGCCCACGCGGCCGGGCAGCGCGGAGCCCAAGTCGAACACGAGGCCTTGGACGCGGTTCACGAGCGTCGTGACTTCCACGCGGCCCTCCATCGCGAACTTGGCCGAAAGCCCGCGCACGACGAGGGTGAGCCGCGTGTCGGCCAGGGCGTTGCCGGGGACACCCACGTTGAGGCGCACGCTCGTCTGTTCGCCGCCACGGAGGTAAACCGTGTCGCTGTCAAGGGTCGCGACGAAGCCCGGGATGGTCACGTGCTGGGCCTCCACGTTGATGAGCACCTGGCCCGGCAGGTTCCCCACGTTCCTGACCGTAATCTCGAAGCTCGCGGACTCGCCGGGGTTCACGTACCGCTGCGGCGGGTCGGCCGCCATCTCGATGATGAAGGCCTGCTTGGCGCTTACCGTGAGCTGGATCGCGTCGGCCGCGGTCTGGTCGATCACGGAGAAGGCCGTGATCCCGAAGAGCTGGGGCGCAAGGCCCGGTGCGTTCTCGGGGATCGTGATGTAGACCGTGAAATTCGTCGAGGTCTTGGGGTCGAGCCCGACCTGGTCTTTGTCCAGCCAGAGCGTCCAGTCGACCGGCCCGGTCCCGAGGATGTGCCGGAGGTTGATTTGATCCTCGCGCACGTCGCCTGTGTTCGAGACGATCATGTTGAAGGCCACGGTCTCGCCGTTGGACCCGAAGCGCGTGGCGCTGTCGACGGCAAGCTTCACGGCGCGCGTGACGCGCACAAAGACCTGGAGCTGGATCTGGTCAAACTCCGAGGGCGCGGAGATCGAGGAGGCATTGACGGTGATGCTGATGTTGTCGCCCGCCTTGGCGTTGCCGGGCGCATGGACCGAGAGCAGGACCGGCGTGGCCTGCTCGCTTTCGAGGGTCTCGACGAAGGTCGTGTCGAGGAACACGCGCCAGCCGACCGCGTCGGCGCCGGCCGAGTACGCGAGGTTCAGCGTGTAGCCGTCCGGGAGCCCGCCCTTGTTCTTCAGCATCATCGGCAGGACCTTGGTCTCGTTCGGGTGCATGAACAGCATGTTGGCGATGTCGATGGGGTCGGCGTAGAGTTCGAGCGCGAAATTGAACGCGAACTTGTAATAGATTTCCTCGTTCGAGTCGCGCGTGTCGACCCAGGTGACGTGGAGGTTGTCGTCAGGGTCAACCGCGATCCAAGGCGAGGTCGAATCCCCCCCGGCGGTCGTGAGGCGCACGTTCTCGGGCTTCTGGACGAGCGTGTTGCCCTGGATGAGCGTCGAGTCGAGGACGGCGTAGTAGATTTCCTTGTTGCCGTTGCGCGCGTCGTCCCAAACGACGACCGCGCGGCCGTCCGAGGTCGCGGCGATGCGCGGGAAGCCTGGGGTCGTGGCGCCGCTCGTTATCGGGGCGGCGTCGAGGGTCTTGGCGCCCGTCGCGTTGATGACCGTGTAGACGATGTTTCCGCCGTCCTCCCAGACGACGTGCATGTTGCCGTCGGGCGTGGCTGCCACGTCCGCGATGAGGTAGTCCGTCTGCGAGCGCAGCTTCACGCTCGGCATGTCCTTGATGCCGAACTTGTTGAAGCGCGCGAACCACGTCCCGCTGCCCGAGCCAAAGGTGAACATGACGGCGCCGGAGAAGCGGTCGACCTTGATGAGGTCAAACTCGCAGTGCGAGGCCACGTCCGAAGAAACGACGCGGTCGATCCAGATGTCCGAGCCGTCGTTTGCCAGCTTGTCGTAGGCGATGTCTTCGCACTGGAACTTGTATTCCTCGTGGGAGATGTGGACGGTGTCGTCGATGCCCACGGCGACCGAGGGGGTGTGGGAGGCCGTGCCGTCACTCGGGCCCACGTTCTTCTCGGCCACGAGCACGTTCCCCTGCTCGTCGAATTTCATGTACTTGACGTTCAGCCAGCCGTCGTCGTAGACGATGTGGAGGTTGTTCTGGGAGTCGATGTCGATCGTGGGCCCGAGGGGGTAGGAGGAACCCCAGCCGGTGAGGACGTGGCCTGGGATGTAGGTTTCTTCGGAGAGGAAATCGCCGAGGCGGTTGAGTTTCACATAGTAGTAGCCGGCGGGCGAGCGCGACGACTGCCACATGATGTGCGCGTCGTGGTTCGCGTCGACCGTGATTTGCGGCGCCGTGTCCGCGCCCCCGCTGCGGGTGACGCGGATGTCTTCCGTCCACGTGATCCCGCCGATGTTGATCGTGCCTACGGCCGTGGGGGTTGGCGCGCCGCTCGCGGCCGGAAGCGCGGACAAAAGCATCGAGCCAACAAGGCCGAGCGCGATCAGAGAAATTCGCGCCTTACGGCCTGCATACTTTCCCATTAAGGCCCACTCCAGCGGGGGACGGGCTTGATGCGCAGGCTATAAAACCCTTGTTGTGCGGGTATTTGGAGCCTGTTGAGGGCGGCGCCCACAATTCCGCGGCGAATGGGCCAGGGCGTTTACATCGCGTGGCCGCGGCCGCCCGAAAGGTACTTGGCCGGCTCCTTCTCAAAGGACGTCTTGCAACCGGGCGAGCAGAAGTAGTAGTTCTTGCCCTCCCAGACGTAGGTGGCGGCCGCGCTCTTGGGGTTCACTTTCATCTTGCAGACGGGGTCGATTTCCGGTTTCGAGAAGAGGCCCATGGGGTCACGTTCCAGGGCAGCGCCCTCCGGGGTCCGCCCAGCCAAGACTATGGGTCTCTTGGCTGAAAAGGCCGTCGACGGGGCACCCAAGCGCCGGGCCAGTTAGGGCCGCCGCCGCAGGGAGCGAGCGACACCGCCGACCGCGACCAGCGAGGCGAGCGTGGCGGGAAGCTCGAGCCCCGGCAGGGCCGAGGGGCCAGCCTGTTCGGGTGCGCGCACCTCGACGGTGATCGAGAGGACCACGTCGTCAAAGGCGGCGCCTGTCGAGGGTCGCGCGAGGAGGCGGA
>JBGPNV010000293.1:0-3358 GCA_041487695.1 Thermoplasmata archaeon
CCTCGGCGTACTTCACGATCGCCTGCGGAACGTCCGTCCCCGAGAGGACCTTGTCAGAGACCGGGGCGGTCTTCCTCTCGGCGGTCGCGCGCTCGCGCTCGACGAGCACCTCGGCGGCGTCGCGCAGCGTGCGCTGGAGCTGGGGCCGCAAGGGCCCTTGGCCGAGATCGCGCGGCATGTGCTGGAAGGCCTCGACCGTGACGACGCGCAACTCCGCGCCCATCTTGGCCGCAAGCTCTGCGCCGACCTCGCGGGCCTTGGCGCCCGAGGGCGACCCGTCAATGGCCACGATGTACAGCAGGCGCTTCTGGCGGCCATTCTTGGCCATGGGATTTCCATCCCCTGGAGCCTATTTGGGCCTTCTGCCGTTACCGCACGACGAGCACCGGACAGTGCGCAAGGGCCACGACCTTGGCGGCGACCGACCCGAGGACCACACGCCGAATTCCCGTGAGCCCGCGCGAACCGACGACGATCATTTCCGCGCCCTGCGCCTCCGCGTAGCGCACGATCTCCTGCGCCGGGTCGAGCCCCTGGAGCACCGCGCTTGACGCCGAAACGCCCTCGTCCTTCGCGCGGGCCCGCTCGCGCTCCACCACGTCGGAGGCCTCCTCGCCGGCCCCGCGCCGCGTCCCCTTGGGCTCCGGGGGCGGCAGCGAGAGACCCCGCGGGTCCTCCACGGTAACAAGGAGGAGTTCCGCGCCAAGCTTGTTGGCAAGCTCGACCGCGCGGTCCGCGGCCTTCGCGCTTTCCGGCGAGCCGTCGACGGCCACCAAGAAGATGGCCCGCTTGAGTTTCGAGGGGCGCGCCATGGGCCCAACGAACCCCACGGGCCGATTTGGGCTTTTGGGCTTCGGGAACACGAGAGCGAGGCACGCGGGGCCGCCCCGCCTCTCCCCACAGGCCTCTGGCGCCCACCTCGCGTGGCCTCAGGCCGAAAGGGTTATCGCCGTTCCTGGTGTCCACGGCGACCGAGGGTGCCCTCCCCATGCCAACATCCCCCCCCCTTTCCCGGGCCCTGAAGACCCGTACGACCGACCGCCCCCGCGTCCGCTTCGCCCGCGGCCCCGCCTCGCCCGCGCCGGCGGCCTTCGGCCTGCTCGCGCTCCTTGCGCTCGGTTCGCTTGGACCTGCCGCCGCCTCGCCCACGCCCCAAGTCCTCCAGCCGCAGGACGCCGACATCCTCGTCGCCTACGACGGCTTCGAGTCGGGCACCCTCGCCTCCTGGGCGACGAACGACACGAACCCCGGCAACGGGAGCGACTATTGGGCCCCCTCGAACAACCGTTCCTTTGCAGGCACCGGCAGCGCGTGGTCGGCCGGCAACGGCACGCAGACGCTCTTCTGGGCCGGCAACGGCGGCAACGCCACGGACGACCCCTTCTACGAGGACTGGGAAAACGGGACGCTGGGGCCCTGGGTCACAACCGACCTCGAACCCCTGAACGGCAGCGACACCTGGGGCTTCACGGGCAACCGCGTCCACAGCGGGAGCGTGTCCCTCTGGTCGCCGGCCAACGGGTTCAACGACCAGTTCAACGACACGCCCCAGGCGCTGCGTCTCTACGACAACGACATGGACGCGATCGTCTACCGCGACGTGAACTTCTCACGCCTGCTTGCCCTCAACTTCTCTTCCGTGACGCTCGACTACTGGTACTTCCTCGACACGGAGCAGTTCATCGACTTCCTGTACTGCGTGTACTGGGATGGGTCCCAGTGGGTGGACCTCAACCTCAACTCGGGCCACAGCGGCGGCTGGGTGTCGGCGAGCGTCAGCCTCCCGTTGGACGCCAAGCGCATCGGCTTCCGCTTCGTCACGGACAGCACGGGGATCCTCGAGGGCGCCTTCATCGACGACCTCCAGCTCCACGCCGAGCACGATGAGCCCAACGACGCGCTGGGGACCTACGACGTCGACTCGAACACGACGCTCTCGCGACCCGTCACGCTCACGCCCTACGCGACCGCCCGGGTCGAGTACCAGTACTTCCTCGGCACGGACTCGGGGAACGACAGCCTCTCCGTCGCCTACCTCGTGGGCACGACCTGGTCGACCGTCGACCGCCACACGGGGACGACGAGCGGCTGGGCGTTTGGCAATGTTTCGGTCCCCATGAACGCGACGCGCGTGGGCTTCCGATTCGTGTCGGACAGCGTGGGCCACGGGCTCGGGGCCTTCGTCTACGAGGTGCGGGTCATCGGCCGCGTCCTCTCCGTGGTGTGCGGGGCCGTCGCGGCGCCGGGCACGGGCTACGAGGCGTCCACGACGTTCACCTTCTCGGGTGGGGCGGCCCTCGGGCTCTCGCCCTACACATGGTCGTGGAATTTCAGCGACGGCGTGCAGGTCAACCTGGTGAGCGCCACGCGCACCTTCAACGCCGTCGGCAACTACACGGCCACACTGAATGTCACGGACGCGGTCGGTCAAAAGTGCACGGCCGCGACGGTCACGGTCCGGGTTGTGAATGACACGACCGCGGTCTCCGTTTCGCCCCCCGGCGCGAGCGTCGTGGAAGGCGGGTCGCTCACACTCTCCGGGGCCGACAGGCGCGGCCACGCGTACCCCCTCAACTGGAGCCTTGACCCGCCCTCGTGCGGCGTCCTCTCCAACGCGTCCGGCGTGTGGGTCGACTTCACGAGTTCGGTCGCGGCGGGCGGGACGCTCTGCACGGTCACCGGCTCGCTTGGCAACGTGAGCGCGGTCTCACGCGTGAATGTGACCCACGACCTCAGCGTCGTTTCCCTCGACCCGGCCGAGGCCCAAGTCGTCGAGGGCGGTTCCGTCGTCCTCTACGCCTACGACCTCCATGGCCATAACCTCCTCTTCCTCTGGTCGGCGACCTGCGGGAACCTCTCGGCCGTTTCGGGATTCCACGTGACCTTCACCGCCACCGTCGCGGGCGGCAGCAGCTGCCGGGTGAGCGCGACGCTCCAAGGCGGGCTTGCCGTCGCAAACCTCACGGTCGTCCCGGACACGAGCCGCCTCGGCCTCTCGCCGGAGATTGCGAGCATGGTCGAGGGGTCGAACCAAACCTTCTCGGCCTTCGACAACCGGAGCCACCCGCTCGGCGTCGGCTGGAACATGACGCCCGCGGCCTGCGGGGTCCTCAGCGCAGACACGGGGCCCACCACGACCTTCTCCGCCTCGCTGGACGCGGGCGGGCAAAACTGCACGCTGAGCGCGACCTTTGGCACAAACTCGACCTCGATTGTCCTTTCCGTCCTCCACGACACGAGCGTTTTCCAGATGGTCCCACCCGCCGCCACGATGGAGGAGGGGGGCTCGGGCACCTTCGCCTTTGCCGACCGCTACGGCCACACGTTCCTCGCCGAGTGGACGGTCACCCCGGCCTCG
>JBGPNV010000294.1:0-3348 GCA_041487695.1 Thermoplasmata archaeon
GATTCAAGTCCACGTGCAATGGCGACCGAGCAACCTATATGCCCCGCACGTGTTCGGGCGTTGCGGCCCGGGTGGGATGCCGACCAAGACCAGGCTCGACCCAACAGCGGGCGGGGAAACCCCGTCCGCAGGGCAGGATGGGGCCCAAGGGTCGGGCCGCGGGGACCTCTCAACGAGCCCCGCCGCCCCCGCGGCCCCCGGCGGCGACGTTGCGGGGTTCATCGACTCGCTTACGGCGCTCGCGTCGCACCTCAAGGACCGCGAGCGGCTCGAGGCCGAGGCGCGGCGTGGCTGGGGCTTGCGTGCGGTCATGGCGCTCGTCATCGTCGCGGTCATTGGATTCACGAGCATGTTTGTTTTCGGATTCCTGTCTTCCTATTCGGGCGCCGTTTCGCCCACGGTCCCTCTGGCGATCTCCGTTAGCGGAGCCGGCACGGGGCTCCTCGCCTTTGCCCTGTACTGGCGCATGTTCGACCGGCCGCTGCGCCTCTCCTCGGATTCGGCCGACCGCGTCGCGCTCCGGCACGAGGACTCGCCGCTGCGCGACCGCATCCGGATCTCCCAGTGGATCCTTATCGACACGGCCCTCACGCGGTCCGCGATCGGCGAGCGGACCTTCCAAAGCCGGCAAGTCGGCGGCGTGCTTGCCACCTCCGGCTGGGCGGCGGTCACGCTGTGGGTCATCCTCATGGGAGCCCTCTTCCTGCGCCCGAGCTACACGTACTACGGGGCCCAGAACCCCTACGATGCGCTGTTCATGGGCGCCCTCGCCCTGTTTCTCGTCCTCACGATGGTCTCCATCGTCCTTACGAAGCGGGGCGCGCTTGCCGACCTCAGCCGCGCCCAGAGCCTTGCGCGCCAGGTCCTTGCATTCGATGCAGACTTCGGCGGGTTCCTGCCGAAGGTCGAGCGGGAGCGCGCCGAGCGCATTGTGAACCTTGGGGCTGCCCGGTCTCCGGGCGGCCGATCGCCCTGAACCCTAAACGCCGAGCAACCTGTGCCTCGCCGTCACGTCAAGGAGCACGACCTTTTCCGAGGCGCACTGCGGGCAGCGGAAGAAGTGGCGCTCGAAGTGCTTGCGCGGTCGCCGTTTCGTGCGCGTCTTGCGCACGGCGACCTCCTCCATCGCATCGCTGCCGCAATCGCAGCGGATGTCTTCGAGGGCCTCGTCGGCCTCTTCGACTGACTCGACGGAGATCGGCCCGACGACCTGGGCTTCCTCGAATTCCACGCGCTTGCGGGGGGCCCTCGATTCGGCTTCCGGGGCATCGTCAGCGTCCATGCAGGGTTTCTCCGGAGCGACGGGCCGCGCGTCCAGTCGGCCCAGCGGGGTGGCTCTACATGAACCTTGGGAACGCCCGCCAAGTCCGCGGGGAATGACCGCGGCCTCAGTGCGGCGGCGGGCTCTTCTCGCCGGCCGTGACGGGAATCTTCAGCCAATTCTCCGTGGGCGGAAGCGGGCACGAGTAGGCGTCGCTGTAGGCGCAGTAGGGGTTGTAGGCGAGGTTGAAGTCCACCAGGGTTTCGTTGCCGTTGGGCTCTCCGAGGTCAAGGTAGCGTCCGGCGCCGTAGGTTTCCTTCCCGCTCGTCGCGTCGCGGAAGGGCACAAAGAGCGCGTCGGAGGTGGCGCGGCCTGCGTCCTTGTAACCGAAGAGGGCCGCGGGGCCGGCGGGCGTTTGGAACTCCAGTTTCGCTGCGCGCACCTGAGGGCGCGGTTCGCCGGTCGAGGTCGCCATCAGAAAGACCGCGCTGTCCTTGAGGATGGTGACCTTGGCGCGCACACGCCAGGTGGGGTCCGGCGGGAAGTAGGCGAGCCCCACAAAGCCGGCGCGACCCTCCGGGGGAATGGGCGACCACGATTCGCCGGCAATGGCCGCGTCCTTCACGGCACGGTCGCTCTCGAGTCCGCGGAGGTAGTCCCCGTCCGAGCCGTGGCCGTAAGTCATGGATCCGCGATGGGAGGCGGATTATTTCAAACTCGGCCCCCCGGCGGTCTGCCTGGCCCAGGCGGGAGCGCGTCGGGCACGGGAACTACTTGGCCGCCATTGCGGCCTCGAACTCGACGAAGTGCTTGTCCTCGTGTCTGATGAAGCCCTGTCGGATTGACCCGCCGAGGATCACGAGGAGGACCTTCGCGCCGAAGCGCTCCGGCGTGATGTCGATGTTCGAATGCCAGGTCGTGCCGCCTTCGGGCGAGCGCGTGACCGTGGTCATCCCCTTCCAAGCACCCATGCTGGCCTCTCCGTCGGTGGGGATCGTGTTCGGCCGATCGGAAAGGTCGACCACGATGTCTGTCCAAAAGCGGACCGCTTGGTCTTTGAGGTGTACCTTGTTCCCGGGAAGGCGCTCGACTTCGCGCGGCCAGTCCTTCCCCTTGTTCTCGGCCCTGAACACGGGCGTGTTGTGGTCGTTTGCCGTGTAATCGGTCAGGTAGTCCCAAACGACTTCAGGCGCGTGCTTGCTCGTGCAGGTGTTTTCGTAGTGCCAAACCAAAGGTCCACCCCGACGCGGCCAGCCTCAGGGGGCTCATAAGCCCTCCCTCAAGCAGGCTCGTCCCGGCCCGTCAGGTGGCGCCCCAAGCCGCGCCTTGGAATCCCGTGTCAGGGCCGCCGTGCTTGTCTTCGACCCCCTCATCGAGGACTTGGTCCACGGAGAGCCCATCGAACTGCGGGCCTCACAAAGGCCCCCGGATTCAGGGGCGGCGGACGGCCGGCAGGAAGCGCCCCGTGCGTTCTTGGTACGCGCGGTAGGTCTCGCCCACCTTGGGGTCCGTCGAGAGGAGATCCTCCTCGAGGCGTGCGCGATAGGCGCCGCAAACGACCGCGACGGGAAGGGCGACGGCCGCAAGCGGCGAGGCAAGCGCCACGGCAAGGCCCGCGACCTGGAGGAAAATGCCGGTGTAAATCGGGTGCCGGACGCGCGCATAGGGGCCGGCGGTGACGAGCGCACCGCCTTCGCGCGTCTCGATGGCGACGGTGAGCATGGGGCCCAAGGCGCGGGCGGCCCACCAGCCGAGCGCGGCGCCCACCACGAAGAGGGCGGCGCCCCCGTAGGCCATGATGCCCCGAGAGTAGGCGAGGCCGTTTGTCGGGAGCGACAGGACCGTCGCGGGGAGAAGGACGGCGCCGGCCATCCCCGCGACAAGGACAACCTGCACGCCGGCCCAAAGGCCCTCGACGACCGGGTGGACGGGGCGGTGTGCCGTCCGCGGACCCTCAAGCTCGAGCCGAGCGCGCCAGGCGGGGACAAACGCACCGGCCGCCATCGCGACATAGGCGGCTGCCATGAAGAAACCTGCAAGGCGAAGGTCGTCGGCGGAGACAGCCACAAGGTCACCCTCAGGGGACC
>JBGPNV010000295.1:0-3312 GCA_041487695.1 Thermoplasmata archaeon
CGATCCCTCGCGCCTCGACCCGCCCCTCGACTGTGAGAGTCGTGTTGCGCAGCGGAAGGCCTGTGGAAAGGAGGCCCGCGGGCGCGAAGGCAAGGTCCCTTTCCGCTTGGGCGGCCACGGCCGACGTGTAGAGGGGCCGGTGGTTCTGCGCCGTCACCGTCAGGTTGAAGGGCTGCACGTCGGTGACGGCGAAGGGGAGGCGCGCGACTCCCGAGGCATTGGTCCGCGCCACCGCGTCGGCGCCGCCGCCCGCCGCGTGGACGAGCGCGCCGGCAAGCGGGCCGCCGATACCCGTCACCTGGATGTCCACGCTGCTTTCGCCCACCAGGGGCTGGCGCACGGGTCGCGCCTCGAGGTTCGCGGGGTCCTGCGTGATCAGGGAAAACTCGGGGTCGCCCATGAGGTTGTACGACACGCGCTCGGCGCGGAAGTAGTTCCGGTTCACGGGGTCCGTGGGGCCCTGCGCGAGGAAGTAGGCGTTGTAGCGCGCCTTGAGGTCGCCAAGGACCTTGCCCGGTTGCGAGTAGCCCTCGACGAAGAGCATGTGGAAGAACTCGCGCGCGAGCCACCAGTTGCCGAAGCCTTGCGCCCCCGACACGTTCTCGAGGCGAAAGTTCTCGCCGTTGCCCGCCACGACCGCGATAGCCCCGCCCGCGGGCGCCTTGAGGAAGGCCTCGAACGAGGTGTCGTCGCGGTCGGTGAAGTCGCCCGCGTAGCACGCCGACACGTAGACGAAGGGCAGCTGATTGCCGTTCGTGAGGTTGAGCACCTCGTCGTAGCGCAGCGCGGGGGACTCCGCATCGCTGCGGAAGATGCTCGCGGTCCCCGTCGGGTCGTCGTACTGCGCGACGCCGCGGTTCGACGTGTAGCCGTGGCCCTCGAGGAGGAGGAAGGAGGCGCCGAGGTCGAGCGCGCCCTTGACGGCGCCGACCGTGAGGGTGTCCGTCGAAGTTGAGTAGGCCCCCCCCTGCCACTGGGGGTAGTCGTAGAAGCGCTTGGGCTCCATCCAGGAGGGCGTCTCAGCGGCGACCGCCTCGTCGACCTTCCAGGCGTTGTCGGTGAACGGGTCGTAGCCTTCGTCGGCGCTCGTGTTGATGTTGTCGAGGATGTTCGGCCGGTCCATGAGGGCGCCTGCAAAGATCGCCTGGCGCGCCCAGATGCCCGGCGGGGGATTCGTTTCGTAACTCACTTGGCGGCTTACCCACAGGTCGAGCTGGCCGATGTTGTCGACGGGGACGCGGCCCACATAGAGCTCAGGCGTCCAGTCCCCCTCGTTGAGTTCGCCAAAGACGCCGTTGCCGTTCTCGTCCCAGTTCGACTCGAGGTTCCCGTAGTAGGTGTCCGTGGTGTACCAGTTCTGGCCGTTTCCAAGGCTGCCGTCCTGCTGGGAGTTCGTGAACACCTCGCGGTCGGGGATCGTCTGGTTGTCCCAGTCCCCGTCGCCGACAAGCAGGAGCCATTTCGTCGAGGGGGCTTTGTTGTAGTGCAGGTCGCGCAGGAACGCGTGGATCTTCTCGGCATTGTCGCGGCCGGCAAAGGTCGAGGTGATGTACTGTAGTGGGAAGACCTGCGCGGGCACGCCCTTCAGGGTCTTCCAGTCGATGAGCGGCTGCAGGTGGTCGGCCCACGCAAGGGGCGCGATCGCCACATACTCGAGACCGGGCACCGGGTCGAGGGAGTAGGCGGCCGCAGGCCGGGGGGAGGCGGAAGCTGGCGGGACGGCGAGCCCGAGCGGCACGGCCATCGCGAGCGCCAGGAGGAAAGCCCCCGCGCGCGGAAACGCGGACATTGCGGTAGGGACGCAAGCGGTCGCGAGATAAACCTTGCCAGACGTGCTTCGCCAACGGGGACGCCCCGAGGCGACCGCGCCCACCTGATCGCCCCCAAAAAAAGCCATTCCAGCGGTGGAATCCCGCCGAAAAAGTCTATACGCCAGGGCGGGGTTGCTGCGTTGTTGGGGGCGGACGCGCTCCCCCCAGGGGTAAGAAGTCCATGCGATCGAAAATTCCGAGTGCACGCCGCTTGACCGCTGTTTTGATGACCCTAGCGATGGCCGTTCCTCTTTGGAGCGCCGCGCCGGCGGCCGCGGCACCCGGCGGCGGGTGGTCTGTGCCCCAGGACCTCAAGAGCTCGAGTTGGGCCTACAGCACCGACGTGTGCTCCGATGGCCTTGGCAACGCGATGGCGGTGTACACGACCTATGATGGCGTGAGCACGAACGTGGCCTTCGCCCGGCGTTACGTGAGCGGCCTCGGCTGGCAACCGGAAGTCGCGCTGAGCAGCGGCGGGTGGGCGTACCTCATCTCCGTGGCCTGCAACAAATACGGCGACGCCGCGGCCGCATGGAGCTTCTGGAATGGCTCCGCCTATTCCGTTCAAATCGCTCGCTACGCGGCCGACTGGGGTTGGAGCGCGGTCAAGACGCCCTCACCGATGAACGGGAACACCTACGAGCTTGACGTGGCGATCGACGGGACGGGCTCAGCGTACGTGGTCACGTACACGGATTCGGGGAGCGGCTACCAAGTGAGGGGCGCGCGCCTGGGACCCGACAACGTGCTCGACGCGGCCATCCGCCTCGACAATGGGACGAGCGTCCCCAACCCCGCCATTGTCAAAGCCTCGGCGGCTGCTGGCGCCGTTGTGATCTGGGTCTCCAACAACGGGACGAACAACGACGTGTACTCGGTCCGGAACAACGGGACGGCTTGGCAGGTGCGCCGGAGCGTCGAACTGCGGGGCGGCAACGCCGTGGAGGCCACCGTGGGCCTCGACGACGCGGGCAATGCGCTCGCCGTCTGGCGCCAGGATGTCTTCGGCTACTACCTGTGGTTCGCGACCAGCTCGCCCGGCAGCGCGTGGAGCGCCCCGCAATATACCCAGTCGGACGGGTACCGCATGGCCCTTGCCGTCGCGCCTGGCGGCGCCGCCGTCATGACCTCGATCCAGTGGAACGGGTCGGCCTATGCCCTCTCGGCTTCGAGGTACACCCCGGGCTACGGCTTCAGCGCGCGGGTCGTCTCCAGCAACGCCGTGTACGACTATCAGCTCACCCAGATTGCGCTCGACAGCGCGGGCGACGCGATGGTCGAATTCCACGCCTCCGGCAGCGGCTACTACGCCGTGCGAGCCGCGCTCTTTGCAGGCAACACCTGGCAGGCTGCATCTTGGGTCGATATCGAACCGCTTGCCAAGTACGGGCATGAGTTCGCCATTGCCATGCTCAAAGACGGGCGCTCGATCGCGACCTGGGTTACCGACGACTTCAGCACAGCCGCCTATCCGCGCGCGAACATTTTCCGCGCGCTCGAC
>JBGPNV010000296.1:0-3239 GCA_041487695.1 Thermoplasmata archaeon
ACATCACGATCGACAACACGGAGCCCAAGCCCGAGCTTCTCGCGCCCCTCAACCGCACCTTCAACACGGGCGTGGTCCACCTCGCGGCGCGCGCCACCTCGAACACGGTCGCGCTGAAGTTCAGCTACCTCGTGCCGGGCCGCGAAGTCCTCATCCGCGCGATGAACGCGAGCGAGGCGAACAACCAGACGGGGCTCTATGCGTTCGACTGGGACACCCGCGCCCCCACGCAGGTGGACTTCAACGGAACGATCGAGGTCAATGCGACGAACGCGTTTGGCCGCTCGGGCACCTACTACTCCGACTGGGTCGTCGTGGACAACACGCCGCCCTTCTTGCACTTCACGACGCCGCAATTCGGCGAGGTCCGGGTCGCGGAGAACTACACCGTCGAGGCGTATGCTGACGACGATGTGGTAAGCGTCAGCCTCACCTACCGCAACGAATCGAGCGGCGCGAATGTCGTCGTGGGGTCGATGGTGCGGTCGAACGCCTCGGCGACGCGGTGGACCTACCTCTGGGCCGTGGGCAGCCTCTTCGTGCCGAGCGCCACGCTCCGCATCAGCGCCGTCGACCGCGTGGGCTTCACGACCACGGACACGTTCGCCGACCTCATCATCGGGCTCAACCCCGGCGATGCGCCGCCCTCGATCGTGCGGAGCCCCACGGACATCATCGTCGACGAGGACTTCGGGATGTACGAGCTCAACCTCGCGGGCCTTGTCTCCGATGACGACCCTGCCAATGTGACGGCCTACGTCGACGGGGCGCCGCCCGGCCTTGTGACGCTGCGCAACAGCGGCTCGCGCGGCCTTGCGCCCATCTGGTTCTTCTCGGTGCTTGACGCGCACAGCGCCGGCACGCAGACGCCCCTCACGCTGCGCGTCGTGGACGCCTCGGGCCAGACGGACACGAAGGGCTTCGGCCTCTTCGTGCAGCCCCGAAACGACCCGCCGTCGTGGGACAACCCGCGCACGCCGATCTATGTCCACGCCGGCGAGACTTACAAGATGGACTTCTCCTACTACGTCCACGACCCGGAGTTCGAGAACGAGGGTGCGCCCCTCTTCATCTCGACCGACGCTCCCCAGCAGGTCACGCAGGACAACGGCTCGCGCCTCTCGCTCCTCTTCGACTACCCGGCCTCCGATGCCGGCAGGCTCTACGTGGTCACCCTCTCGCTCACCGACGGGGACTCGGCCTTCGCCGCAGTCCCGTTCCGGGCCACGATCATCGTGACCGACGACCAAGTCCCCCGCCTCAAGGACGACAAGCCGCTCCCGCCGGTCGTGCTCTTTGAGGACACCCCCCGGTTCAATGTGATCGACCTTGCGCAGAATTTCTCGGACGCCGACGGCGGGCTCCTCTTCTACTACACGGGGCTCCCGCCGGGCTTCGAAATCCTGATGGATGGCGGCAACGTCTCGTTTACCAAACTCCCGAAAGACTGGTACGGGACCACCTACACGTTCTTTGGCGCCAACGACAGCACGGGCGCCTTCGCCGAGAGCCGCGTGGCGATCATTGTCGAGCCCGTGAACGACGCGCCGGAGTGGGACTTCTCGCGGGGGCTCAACATTTCGACCTTCTTCGTGCACTTCGATGAGCCCTTCGCGTTTGACCTCTCCCCCTATGTGACGGACGTCGACGACGCCCCCGCGAACCTGTCTGTGGTGACGTCGGAACCCGCCCACGCCGGCCCGCCGCGCGACGCGCTTGGCGAGATCGTGCCGGGTGAGGGGCTGACGCTCGTCCTCGACTACAACGAGTCGTTCAACGGGACGACGCGGCCCATCCTCGTGCACGTCACGGACGGGCGCGCGAATTCCACCGTCTTCGGGGTCGCGGTCAACATCTCGGCAAACTTCCCGCCGCGCATCTTCTTGCCCCTGCCGGCGGAGATCCTCTTGAAGGAGGGCACGGCGGTGCCAAACGCCCTCAACCTGTCGCTCTTCTTCAGCGACCGGGACGGCGTCCTCTACTTCGCCTTCGGCCTCGTGAACGTGAAGGTCTCGATCAACAATGGAACGGGCTGGATGTCCCTCTCGTCCGAGGGGGAGTGGAGCGGGACGGAAAGGCTCGTCCTTCGCGCCATCGACGAGAAGGGCGCGTTCGTGGACTCGAGCATCCTCGTGACCGTCGTGCCCGTCGACGACCCGCCCCGGTTTGTGGGCAAGATCCCCGACATCCTCGTGGACGCCGGCAAGCTCGGGACCCTCGGGGACCTCATCAGCTATGTGGCCGATGTGGACACGAACCTCACGAAGCTCCGGCTCACGGCGACGACCTCGTACCCCGACGCGTTCGTCTCGATCGTCGAGGGGACGTTGCGCTTTGTCTACCCTGTCCCCCGCGAGGGGGCCGAGCAGCCGCCGGCGTTTGACACGATCCGCTTCTGCGTCTCCGACGCAACGACCACGAAGTGCAGCCTCATTTCCGTGGCGATCCGGCAGGCTTCCACGACCCCGTTCAACTGGGTGATGTTCTTCACCTTCGTCGGCACGGCCGGCGTGGCCGCGATTGTGGTCTCGCGCCACTTCGTCGAGTTCAAGGTCAAGCGCGCGCCGACGGTCGAGGACATCTTCCTCGTCTACGAGGACGGGATCCTCATCAAGCACCTGTCCAAGAAGGTGCGCAAGTACGCGGATGAGGACGTGGTGACCTCGATGCTTTCGGCGATCCAGTCCTTTGCCGCCGACTCCTTTGAGGACACGGAGCACTGGGAGCTCCGTGAGATCACCTTCCAGGGCCGCAAGATCCTGATCGAGAAGGCGCGCAAGTTCCAGGTGTTCCTCATCTTCGACGGCGACGCGAACGAGGACCTCAAGAAGGCCGTGACGCAGGCGGCCGACGCGATCGGCGAGAAGTACAAGGAGCACCTGAAGGACTGGGACGGCGACCCGTCGCACTTCAACGACGTCGACTCGATCTTCGCGCCGCTCTTCTCGATGGAGCGGGCGTTCGTGCCCGACAAGGTGTCGGCCGACGAGCTCGTCAAGGCGCCGCTTGTGCCCGGCGGGGTCTACGTGAGCGAAGGGGGCGGCTTCCAGTCCCTGCTGAAGCCCTACATCGACGACATCAAGGGGCTTGCGGTCATCCGTGTGCGGCCGGCCGGCGACCCGGGCGCTCCGATCGCGCCGCTGAAGCCCGACGAGGTCGAGATCATCGAGGTGCCTGCCCCCAAGGGGAAGGCAGACGAGGAGGGCGATAACGAAGGGCGCACGGGGCTCGATGTCGCG
>JBGPNV010000297.1:0-3182 GCA_041487695.1 Thermoplasmata archaeon
ACAAGTACCTCTCCGACCTGCTTTCGGAGTGCCACAAGCGCAAGATCCGCACGTTCCTCGTCACGAACGGCACGGGCCCCGCGGTCCTCGAGAAACTCGACCCGCTCCCGTTCCAGCTCTACGTGACGCTCGCCGCCGCCGACGAGGACACCTTCAACCGCCTCTGCGCACCCCAAACCCCGCGTCTCTGGGAGAATCTCCAGAAGACCCTCGAGCTCCTGCCGTCGCTCGCCTGCCGGACGGTCATCCGTCACACCCTCGTGAAGGGCTGGAACCTCGAGGACCCCGACGGCTTCGCCCGCCTCGACAAGATCGCCGACCCCGACTTCATCGAGCCGAAAGGGTACGTTTGGGTCGGCGACTCGAGGAACCGGCTCGCCCCCGAGAACATGCCGACCTTCCGCGACATCCTCGCCTTCGGGACCCGGGTCGGCGAGCTCAATGGCCTCGAAGTGCTCGACAGCGACGAGACCTCGCGCGTGTGCCTCCTCGGCAGCCCGGAAACGAACCGGTGGGTGAGCGCCGAACCGGTGCCGGCCTCGCTCTAGCGACCGCTCGCGCGGGGCCGCCCGCCCCCCGCGCCCGCCTCGGAATCTTCGAAAAAGGCCATGGAAGCTTCGTACGCTCCCTTATCACCCGACCCCGCGCTCAACCGCTATGTCACAAACAACCCAAACCAGCAGCCTTCTTGAACCCTCACTCGAAATTGAGATCAACGAGAAGGCGCGCACCGCCGTCGTCGGTTACCTGAACGCGATCCTCGCGGACGAATTCGTGCTCTACACGAAGACCCGCAACTACCACTGGAACGTGGTCGGCGCGAACTTCTACGCGCTCCACCAGTTCTTTGAGGCCCAGTCCGTACAGCTCAACGAGAACGTTGACGAAATCGCCGAGCGCGTCCGCGCGATCGGTGGCAGGCCCTCCTCGAGCCTTGCGGAGTTCCTCGCGGGCACCCGCATCGTCGAAGAGCCCCCCAAGTCGACCCCGGCCAAGGAAATGGTCGGAAAGCTCCTTGCCGACCACGAGAGCCTCATCCGGCTCGTGCGCGCGGACCTCGTCCGTGTGACGAAGCCCGAGGACGCGGGCACGGCGGACTTCCTCGCGCGGCTCCTCGAGAGCCACGAGAAGATGGCGTGGATGCTGCGCGCCACCGCTCCGGCCCAGACCGCCGCGATCAAGGCGTAAAGCCTTACCGGGGCCCCAAACCTACCCTTTTCCCCTCCCTTGGAGGGTGCCTTCCCCCTTTCGGGGGAGGGCGATTTCTCCTCCTTCGAGCCCACGCCCTCGCCCGCTCTTTGCTCGCGCAAGCTAGATGTAGCCCGGCCGGAGGTGGGCGGCCGTGGCCGAGGAGGAGCTCGCGACCGCCCGCGCCGCCGCTACAGCCACCGCCGAGAAGGAAACGGGGCGCGTCGAGGCCTTCAGCGACGGCGTCTTCGCCATCGCGATGACTCTGCTTGTCATCGACCTGCTCCCCCTCTCCGAGCCCGGCGGCGACCTCGCCAACGAGCTGGCTCATTCGTGGCCCACGTTCTTCGCTTTCCTCTCGGCCTTCTTCACGATCCTCGTCATCTGGATGAACCACCACTCGCTCTTCACCATGATCAAACGAGTCGACAGCCGGTTCCTCTTCCTCAATGGCCTGCTCCTCCTCGGGACCACGTTTGTGCCCTTCCCCACCGCACTGGTGGCCCAGCACATGCTCGACGCCCAAGGCACGTTTGCCGCCGCCGTCTACGCCTCGACGGGCCTTTGCCTCGCGTTCGCGTTCAATGGGGTCTGGCGCTACGCCGCCAAGGGGCGGCGCCTCCTCGGGACCGAGGTTACGCAGGAAGCGATCGACCGCGTGAACCGCGGCTACTGGGTGGGTCCGCTCGGCTACGGCGCGGCCGTTGGCCTCGCTTTCGTGAGCCCGGCCGCCTGCGTGGCGCTCGTGACCGCGTTGGCCATCTTCTATGCGCTCTTCGCGTGAACCCGGGGGCCGCCCGCGAGTCGCCTCACGCGAGCCGTATCGTCTCGAGGTTCTGCGGCACAAGCGCCGTGAGCCCGTACTTTTTCCGGAGCGTGGTGGCAAACTCGATGCACTTGCTCTCGTCGCCGTGCCCCACGAAGACCGTCTTCGGCTTCGGGTGGATGTTCCGGAAGTACTCGAGGAGCTGCTTGCGGTCGCTGTGGCCCGAGAAGCCCTCGCAGGTCTCGACCTGCATCTTGATCGGGTACGTGATCTGCTTGCCCTTGTCCGAGAGCGTGAGCTCGTTCCAGCCGCGCTGGATCTTGCGCCCGATCGTGTTCTCCGCCTGGTAGCCGACGAACGCGATCGTGTTCTGGTGGTCCGAGCACCAGTGCTTGAAATACTCCATGACCGGGCCGCCGTTCAGCATCCCCGAGGTCGCAAGCACGATGATCGGCCCCGGCATCGTCAGGACCTCCCGCCTCATCTCGGAGTTCTCGACCTGGTGGAAGATCGGGTTGAGGAAGGGGTTCTCGCCCTTCTGGAAGATCCGGTTGCGAAGCGTCGTGTTCAGGAACTCCGGGTAGGCCGTGTGGATGGCCGTGGCCTCCATGATCATCCCGTCCATGAACACGTCGGTCTTCGGGATGTCGCCCTTTTCCACGAGGCTCTCGATCACGATCATGACTTCCTGCGAGCGGCCCACCGCGAACACGGGCACGATGATGCGGCCCCCGCGTTCGATCGCACGCACGATAATCTCCTTCAGGTTGTCGCGCGCCTCCCGCCTCGTCGGCTGGAAGTCGTGGTAGCCGCCGTAGGTCGACTCGATGAGGATCGACTCGAGGCGCGGAAACCGGTCGTGCGTGCGGTTGAAAAGCCAGGTGTCCTCGTACTTCATGTCCCCCGAGAACACGATGTTGTGGAGCCCGTCACCCACGTGGAAGTGGCACGACGAGGAGCCGAGGATGTGCCCCGCGTCCTGCAGTGTGAGCCGCACGTCGGGTGCGATGTCCGTCGTCTCGCCCCACCGAAGGGGGATCGTGTGGAGGACCATCTTGCGGATGTGGCTCGTCTCGTACGGGGCCTTGCGCGCCTCTCCGAAGGCGACCTTGAGGTAGTCGATCATGAGCATCGACATCGTGTCGCGTGTCGGCGCCGTCGTGTACACCGCGCCTTCGAAGCCGTACTTGAACAACAACGGGGTGATGCCCGTGTGGTCGAGGTGCGC
>JBGPNV010000298.1:0-3134 GCA_041487695.1 Thermoplasmata archaeon
AGAACGCTTCGGGAAGATCCTTGAGCTCATGCATCTGGATCTGAAAAAAGAAGCGGCAGTGGAACTGTGGGCGGTCAAGGACGGGATGCCGAGATTGAAGAGCCTGTCCGGGATTTTGCCGCGCGCAATGCCCCCGAGACCGAGGTCGCGGGTTGGCTGATGAGTAACGTATTTATCGCCCCGGGTAAGAAGGAGGGATGACCACGATGGAACCCCGAGCCCGCAAGTACACCTCCGTGGAGGAGATCCCGGAATTCCCGCCCGAATACCTTGCCGAGGCCGAGCGCCTAGCTCGCATGTACTCGGACGCGCTCAAAGCGCTCGCGAAGCACTAGGCGTCCTCAGGCGACGACCCTCTTCAGGAACCCCTTCCACGGCTCCATCGCCACCCGTGCGCTCGGCGCGCTCGCCTCTTTCCCGATCTGTCTCTCGGGCAGCACCCAGATGAATCCGCCGCCCTTCGTGCGCCGCGAGGCGGAGGCGCCCTTGGCGCGCAGCGCCTCCTCGAGCCACTTCAGCCATTCCGGGAGCATCTGCAGTGCCCCGCCGCCGATCGAGCGCACGGCACCGGGCGAGAGGTAGCCGGCCCACGGGAGCCAAGGCAGTCGGCCCGCCCTCAGCCGCTGGACGTCGATCGATGGCTGCTCGGCGTCCAGGAAGATCGCCACGGGCGAGAAGGCGTCCTGCAGGCGGTCGAGGGCCTCGACGGCGTGGGCGGCGCGGTCGCTGGGGCTGCGGTCCTTCACGAGGAGGCCGGGCTTGCGGAAGAGGATGTGTGCGGAGAAGAGGCCGGGCGACCCCATCGAGAAGGGGCAGACGACGACGGTCGCGTTCTCGAAGTGACCGCCGATCGCGAAGCGCCCGCGGAGCATGATCTGCCCCCAGGAGTCGGCCGATAGGCGGCGCAGCATCGAGATGGCCTGGTGAAGCGAGACCGCCCCATCGAAGGTGCGGGCGCTTGGCGTCTCGCCTGTGAGCTCGGGGATCTGACGGGCGGTCGCCACCCGAAGCTGTCCGCCCGTGTCGAGCGTGAAGCCCGCCGCCTCGACGGCGGCAAACGCTGCTTCCACGTCGTTCGTGAGCAAGTCGTTGCGGCGGGGGACGTAGACCGCCGCGGTTAGGAATTCGTAGGGGGTTGCCATCGCGACACCCACCCCTTGGGGCGACGTGTCAGATAAGGCCATCGCGGGGGTTGCCTCGGGGGGCCCTGAGGCTTCAGCGTGTCCGAATCTCGCTCATCCCGCCCATGTACTTGCGTAAGACCTCCGGGATGGCGACGCTCCCGTCCTCCCTCTGGAAGTTCTCGAGGATGGCGACGACCGTGCGCCCGACCGCGAGCCCCGAGCCGTTCAGCGTGTAGAGCCATCTGCCGACCTGTCCGTCCTTGTCGCGGTACTTGAGCCCCGCGCGGCGCGCCTGGAAGTCGCCGAAGCAGGAGCACGAGGAGATCTCCTTGTACTCGTTGAGGCTCGGCAGCCAGACCTCGATGTCGTAGGTCTTCGCCGCCGAGAACCCGATGTCGCCGGTGCAAAGCTCGATGACGCGGTACGCGAGCCCCAGCTTCTTGAGCAAGTCCTCCGCGTCCCTCGTGAGGGACTCGAGCTCGCCCCAGGCGGCCTCCGGCGTCGCGAGCTTCAGCATCTCGACCTTGTTGAACTGGTGGACGCGCACGAGGCCCTTCGTGTCCGTGTTCCTTCCGGCCTCGCGCCGGAAGCAGGGCGTATAGGCGCAGAGCTTGAGGGGCAGCTGCTCCGTGAGGATGACCTCGCCGCGGTAGAACGACGTGAGCGGCACCTCGGCCGTCGGGATGAGCGCCATCCGGTCGCGCTCGATGAGGTACATGTCGTCTGCGTTCTTCGGAAGGTGCCCCGTCCCGGTGGCGGTTTCCTCCGTCACGAGGAACGGGGGCACGACTTCCAAGTAGCCCTTGGCCGTCGCTTCATCGAGGAAGAACTGGATGAGCGCGCGCTCGAGGCGCGCGCCTGCGCCCACCATGACGTAAAACCCCTCGCCCGAAAGCTTGACGCCGCGGGCGAAGTCCAGGATCCCCAGGTTCTCACCGACTGTCCCGTGCCCCTTCGGCTTGAAAGAGAACGAGGGCGGTGTGCCATGTCGCCGCTTCTCGAGGTTGTCGGCCGGCCCCCCGCCTCTCGGAACCGAGTCGTCCGGCAGGTTCGGCAGCTCGAGGAGGAGCTTGTCCCGGCGCGCGTCGAGTTCCTTGAGTTCGGTCTCGACTGACCGCAGGCGGTCCTTGAGGCCGCGGACCTGCTCGACTTTCGCCTCGCGAAGCACCTTGGCCTTGACCTTCCCGATCTCTTCGGAAGCGCGGTTGCGCGTCTGGCGCAGCTCGTTGACTTCGGAGGTCGCCGCCCGCCACCGCCCGTCCAGCTTGAGGATGTCCTCGAGGGCGTCCGCCCATGGGCCCCCGCGCGCCTTGAGGCCGGCGCGCACCCTCTCGGGGTTTTCCCGGAGTACCTTGACATCGAGCATGGCCGCACGCTTCCCGCGCGCATCTTGGCGCTCGATATTTAACGGGTGCGGAGGCGCGCCCCTCAGTCGTCGTCATCGAGGGGGCGCACGACCGTGCGCCCGCCCTCGGCGACGAGCTTCTCGATCTTGAGCTCCACGCCCTTGAGCTTCTCCTGGCAGAGCTTGGAAAGCCGCATGCCTTCCTCGAACCGAGCGAGCGAATCCTCGAGCGACAGCCGCCCCCCTTCGAGCTCGCCGACGACCTCCTCGAGCCGCTTCAGCGCGGCCTCGAACGAAAGTTCGGCCTCTTCTTCCTCTGTGGACTCACGCGCACGCTTCTCGCCCATGTCGTTTTCCTCCCGATTCCCCATTCTTCATCATAGCAACGCCAAGTAGCAACGCTACGCGTCCCTCGGCGCAGGCTTCCCCATGCGCCCGGCCCGTTTCGACTCAACGCGCGCGCCAAGTTCGCCGTCGGTGAGGAGGACGTCGACGCCCTCGCCCACGGCCACCTGCGACGCGGACTTGACAACCCGGCCTCCCGCGTCGAGCGCGATCGCGTAGCCGCGCGCGAGCGTCTTCAATGGCGAGAGCACGTCGAGTGCCGCGAGGTGGCGCTCGAGGCGCGCCCGCGCGCGCTCGACTGCCATCCCGGAATTGGCCCG
>JBGPNV010000299.1:0-3133 GCA_041487695.1 Thermoplasmata archaeon
CCCTCCTTGCACTCGCCGTGATCACCATGTCCCTGGCGGCGTGGGTCCTTGCCGCCAGCGGCGCTGGCCGCTACGAGGGCACCCACGAGAGGATGGCACCGGGCGCCGGCTACCAGGAATTCGACCTCGGGACCTTCGGGACGCGCTACGTCGCTTCGACGGTTTCTGCCGATGGGCGGCTCGCGGGCGTCGTCTTCCAAGACGGCCAAATCAAGGTCTGGGAACGGAATGGCTCTGCGGCGCCTGGGTGGACCCTGCGGGCCGAGCCACACTATCCGGCCAACGGCAACTGCGCGCCTCCAACATGTGGAATTCGGTTCATGCCAAACGGGAGTCTGCTACGATGGAATTGGCTGGACATGCTGGTCTACAACGAAACGGGGGCGGCCATTTGGAGCCACCGGGCCGGAAACGCCTCGGCAGGCATCCTTGAAGTCGAAGTCCTGCGAAACGGCTCCACAGTTATCGCCGGACAATTCGGACCTGCGGAGCTCATCGATTTGGTGGGCAACACATCCACGAGCTACCCTCCAAACGAGGGCTGGATGGTCGCGGCCTCAGAGTCAGGTGATTTGGTCGCGGCAGGGCATGTCATCGTACAGTTCTTCGACAAGTCCGGGCGCTTTGTGGCCGAGGTGCTGCGGAATGCCGACGTGCAGGTCAGTGCGGATGGCCGGGTCGCCGTTGTAGGCGACGGCACGGGGGAGCCCGAGGGCACCCTCGTGGTTCTTGACCTTTCCAACGCGACGGTCGTGCAACGGGAGATTCGCGTGCCAAACATGGCCGACATCCGGGGTCACTATCCGGATCAGCCGAACCGGGTTTTCATGTCTCCTAACGGTCGTTTCGTGGCCGTCAAAGCGGAGGAGTGGATCTCCGCCTGCGACGGCTTTGACTGCGTCGTGGGAGGCACAAGCTTTGTGCGGGTAGTCGACCTGCAGGACCCGTCGCGAAACTTGGGCTTCGGGAGTTTGTGGCAGAGCGAAATCGCCGTGTTGGATGACGGCTCGGCGGTCGGAATCCAGGGTTTCACCACGACGTATGGCCCGTGGAAGGTGAGGCTCGTGGTCGCCGAGCCTGGTGCCGCACCTCCGCAGAAAGTCATTGAGCGGACGGGCATCTTCTACGACCGACCGAACGCCGAGGTCCAAGTCGGCGCGGGAATCGGGTTCCTCGGCCTGTCCGTGGCGGTCCTTGCGATGGCGCTCTCCCGCCGCCGGCTAAACCCGCCGGGCCCGCGCGCTTGACGGCGCGCCGCCGCTCACTTCTTGGCATACCCACTTTGCCGATTGTAGGTCTCGTGGTCCCATAGGTAAAGGACCCAAATGCGCACGCCACCGGGCTCCCCGATGAGGGAGCAATACCCGCGCCACCGGTCGGTCAATTCAAACCGAAAGAGATTGGGGATGTCAGGACCGTAGTCACGGGCCAGGTCGCGCGGCCACCGGTCTCGCGCGACGGGGTCCCCCGTCCGCAAGGGGTTCGCCCATGCCCGCGCCTCGAACGTGGCGAGGCTCTTGAGCTTGGCCGCGGCCTCCCGGGCCTGGCGACCCGAGGATCGGTCGTCGAGCAGGCGCCATGCCTCGCGAATGGGTGCCGCTTTGGCCGCGTAGCCGATGCCAAGGAGCTTCGGCTGCGGCACGCCACTCGCCTACTTGCCGCGCAGGCGCTCGTGCGTTGCCGCCGAAGTTCGGATCCAAAGGATCTGGCCGCCCGGGCCTTCGTCATAAACCATTTCATGGTCGGCCATGTACTGGATCGCTTCATCGAGCAGGGGTTGCGCCACGCGGTTGCCAAGCGCTTGGCGAATCTTGTAACGCGACATCGGCTGGGCCTGTGCCCGCAGCACCTCCTCGATCGACCGAAGCGTGGCAAGCGTCGGGCCCTTTGGCGTGACCAGTGCAGGGTGGCTCATCGAGACCTGCCTGGGTTTGTTAGTATATGAATTCGTGGCTTAACGAATTCGTTAATGGCGCTCATCCGACGGTGCAGCCGTCGCCGCTCGATTAGGGCGCGAGGGTCATCCCACGACCTTCGCAAGCCTCTCCAAACACACCTTGAGTCTCTCCTCCGGCTGCGTGAGCGCAATCCGGATGAACCCCTTGCCGCAGTCGCCGAACCCGCGCCCCGGCGTGACCACGACCCCGGCGTCGAGCGCCTTGTCGCAGAATGGCCCCTCGTCGCCTCCGACGTCCACCCAGAGGTAAAATGTCCCCTTCGGCGGCTCCATCGTCAGGCCCATCTTGCGAAGGCCCGCGACCATCAGGTCCCGCCGCTTCGCGTATATCGCGAGGTTCTCCTTGACTTCCTTTGGCGGCGCGGCACCCTTGTAGCGCCTCAGGCCCTCCGCCATCGCCTCCTGGATCCACATCGGCGTCCCCGAGTCGAGGTTCGACTTCACCTTCTCAAGCCCCGCAATGATGTCCTTGCGCCCCACCGCGAACCCCACGCGGTAGCCTGTCATGTTGAAGACCTTCGACATCGAGTGGAACTCGACCGCGTTTCGTGTGTACTCAAGGAGCGACGGGGAGCGGTAGTCGTCGTAGGTCATCTCGCAGTAGGCATGGTCCGAGACGACGACCGTCTCGGGGTGCGTGTCTGCAAGCACCCCGCAGGCCTTCCAGAACATCTCCGGCGCGATCGCGCCCGTCGGGTTGTTCGGGTAGCCGAAGAAGAACATCCGGCAGCCCTTCACGAGGTTGAGGCTCGGGAGGAAGCCGTTGTCCCGCGTTAGGGGGAGCATCACGTTCTCCGCATCGTTGAGGAGCGAGGCGGACTGCCGGTAGACGGGGTACCCGGGGTTGCACGCCGCGACCTTCTCGCCGGGGTTCACATACGCCCTGGCAAGGTTCGAAAGGCCCTCCTTCGAGCCGACCGTCACGCAGACCTCCGAGTCCGGGTCGACCTCGACGCCGAACCGCCCCTTCATCCACCTGGCGACCGCCTCGCGGATCCGCGCCTCGCCCCGCGAGGTCGGGTACCCGTGGCACTTGGGGTCCTCCAGGTGCTTCTTGACCGCTTCCACGATGAATTTGGGCGGCGGCAGGTCGGGGTCGCCGATCCCCAGTGAGATCACGTCGACGCCGGCCTTGCGCTTCGCGGCGATCTTGCGCTCGAGTTCGGCGAAAAGGTA
>JBGPNV010000300.1:0-3132 GCA_041487695.1 Thermoplasmata archaeon
CGAGCGCCACCTCGACGTCGTCGCCGCCCCGGTCGTCCTCGACACGGGCCCCCGGGAAGTCCCCCTCGGGATCAACCACACCACCACCTTGCGCATCGGCGCGACGCCCCGCGCGCCCTACCAGGGGTTCGACATCTTCCTCCTTGGGCTTCCGCAGGGCGTCTCCGGCGCCGGCACAACCCCCTCCGTGTCCCTCCCCTCGAGTCCGCCGCCCCCCTTTGCCTTCGACGCGGCCTTCTCCGCGGACGCCTCGGCGTCCGTCGGCCTCTACCCCGTTTGGCTCGTCGTCCGCGCCTCCGCGCAGAGCGCGGTCGCGACCTTCCTCAACCTCACACTCAACGTGTCCCGCGCGCTGCCCGACCTTGCCGTTTCGCCCCTCGTGCTCGCAAACGACCTGCCGCTCCCCGGCGAGACCGTGAGCGCGACCACCGTAGTCTCGAACCGCGGCTTCGAGCCGCTCGGCCTCTTCCGGGTCGTCGCCGAATTCACCGACGGCAACGGGACCTCCTCCGAGCTTGCCAACTTCACCGTGGCGAGCCTCGACCCCGGACAATCGGTGAACGTCTCGGTCGCCTTCAACGCGACGCGCGGGACGCAGAGCCTGGAGGTGCGGGCAAGCCAAGCCGTACCCGTCGAGGAGCTCGCCCTCGACAACAACCTCGCGCGCCGTGTGCTCACGATCGTGAACTTCTCCGTGGGCTTGGCCCTCCCGCCGGGCCCCTTCCTCGTCGAAGGGACTTCGGTTTCTTCGCCCCTCAACCTTACCCTCCTCAACCTGGGCACGGACGCCGACACGTTTGCCCTCACCGTCCTCTCGCTCTCGAACGCCTCGTGGCAGGCGGCCGCCCCGCCGAGCCTCGGCCCCCTCAACGGCCGCTCCTCGGCCGCTATGGCCGTCGGCGTCCTCCCGCCCCCCACCGCGCAGGGCGGCGACACGCTGACCTTCCGCCTGCGTGCCGTTTCGCAAGGCGACTTGAACGCGAGCGCCGAGGTGACCGTCTCGGTCGCCCTCCGTCAGATTTTCGGCTCGACGGTCCGCGTGCAGCCCAACGAGGTCGAGCTCTCGCAAGGGGGCAGCGCGAACCTCACCGTCGTCGTCCAGAACACCGGCAACGGCCGCGAGCCTTTTGCCCTCTACCTCCAGGACGGCGGCTCGGGGCTCGAGTCCGGCCTCAACCTGAGCTCGATGGACCTCTCCGCTGGCGCCGTCGGCACCGCCCGCCTCACCCTCCACGACGGCGGCCTCGTCGCCTCCGAGCGGCCCTACGCGCTCGAAGTCTTCGCCCTCTCGCTCACCTCCTCTCTCCGTTCGTCCTCGGTCGTCACCGTGCGCGTGCGCCCCGCGCCCTCCCTCACGCTCGAAGTGCTCGAAACCGCCGTCGAGCTGCCCCCCGCCGGGCCCGCCCTCTTCCACTTCCGCGTCGCGAACACGGGCAACGCGCCCATCGTCGCCGCCTTCGCCGCGCAGGGGTCCTCGAGCAACCTGACGGTCAACCTGTCGGTCAACCTGTCGGTCAACCTGTCGCAGGCCGCCACCCTCCTCGATCCGGGCACCTCGGTTGTGGTGAACGGCAGCGCGGCCTTCGCCGCCGCGCCCCTTGCGGGCACCTACCGCGTCGCGCTTTCGGCCGCCTCCAGCCGCGGCGAGGCCAACGCCTCCGGCGAACTTCGCCTCGAGGTCCTGGCGTTCCACGACCTGCGCGCGGCCGTGACCCTCGAGCCCCCCTCGAGCGCCCGCACCCTCGTGCGGACCCTCACGGTCGACAACCGCGGGAACGCGCCCGAGAACGTCACGCTCGTCGTGGGCTTCGTGCCGGTCGGCGTCACCTTCCACGTCGAGCCCAGCAACGACACGTTTGTGGTCCCCGCGCGGAGCCAGGTCGCCTTGCGCCTGGTCATCGAGGGCCCCGCGGACCGGAAGGTGAGCGGCGACATTGAGCTCCTCCTGCGCTACGGTACGGGAACGCTCTCGGCCCTCGCGCCCTTCGACTTTGCAGGGCCGGCGCCCGACCCGCTCTTCGGCTGGGTCCTCGTGGGCCTTGGCGCCGCAGGCGCGGCGTCGGCCTGGCTCTTCGCGACACGGCCGAAGAAGCCCCGCGCGCCGCCTTCGTAAGACCCGCCGGGTTCACGGCGGGACAAGCTGGATCGACAGGGACCGCACCGGCGTGTCCGGCGCACCCTTCAGGTGGCTGTCCACGAAGAGCGTGAGTGTGAGCGTCGTGGGCGCCCCGCCGCGGAGCGGGAGCCCGTGGAACGCGAACGGCGTGCGCGCGCCCGCCGCCGGCAGGGAAAGGACAAACGTGGCCGTCGCGTAGGCAATCGCGTCACCCGGTTGGGTGAGCTCGGCCCGGACGGTGGCCCGGTCCGGGACCCCCGCCCAGAGAGCCGTGCCGTCGATCGCCCCATCCACATCGGCCGCGTAGCCGAGGGGGTTTCGGTACACGGACGCCGTGGGCGCCCCGTCAAACGCGAAGGCGCCCGATGCCGTCGCGGTGAGCGCGCCGGTCGTTGAGCTCGTCACGAGGAAGAGCACGAGGCCAAAGGCCGCGAGCCCCGTCACCCCGGACGCCTGCCACAGGGAGTAGTTGCACTCCCGGTGGACGGCCGCAACGAGTTCCTTGGAATCCGAGGACGCGGCCTTCGCTTCGCGCGCGATGCGCGCAAGCCCCCGCAGCGGCAGGAAGTAGCCGGCGCCGACCGCGGCCACCGCACCAAGTCCAAACGCCCCCCGCCCCCCGTCGCCAAGCGCGACCGGCACCGCCGGGCGCGAGAGCGCGAGGGTCGCCAGCGAGAAGGCGAGGAGCGGCAGAGAGACGGCGCACATCCAAAACGCGAGGCGCAGCGAGCGGCGCAGGCCCAGGCGCACCGCCGGTGTCGCGACCCCCGCCGCAAGGTCCTCCGTGAAGTCGTAGGCCTGGTTCGCGTACTCGAGCGAGTAGGCCGTTACGCTGAAGGACCCGATGAGCACGACCCCCTGGAGGTCGAGGGATCCCCGCGCCGCCATGTAGAGGAAGAGGAACGGGACCGCGAAGGCCGAGACCGAGAGGGAAAACGCGTGCGCCCAGAGCCCGCGCGTCTTGAAGGCGAAGGGCCTTGCGGAGTAGGCGAGCCCGAAGAAGACGCCGAGGAGCA
>JBGPNV010000301.1:0-3129 GCA_041487695.1 Thermoplasmata archaeon
AAGAGACCCTCGGCCGCCAGCCTCCCGCCGACCACTCGGCGGAGACCCGTGCGCACCGGACGCTCCAGCACGACGCGTCGGGCGCGGCCCTTTGCCCCACATGCGGGCGGCGCATCACGCCCTCGAACCAGGTCATGGTCTGCACCTCGTGCTCGCGGGTCTCCTGCGCCTCCTGCGGCAAGTTCTCGGCGGGCGAGCCCTCTGGAAACATCTACCAGTATGAATACAAGTTTGCCTTCCCCCTCTGCCAGCCGTGCTTCGAGCGGCATTTCAACATCCAGAAAAACCTCGCCCGCTCGAAGGCGTACCTCGCGTCGGGCAACACCACCTACGCGTTCTACCACGCGCAGAGCGCGCTCCAGCTCCAGCCTGATTCGCCGTACGCAGAGGACGCCGAGGCCCTCGTGAAGCAGGTCGAGGCGCGCAAGGCCCAGATGCAGCGGGCCGACAAAGAGTGGGAAGAGGCGCGGCGCAAGCTCATGAAAGAGCGCACGACGGTGCTGAAGTAGGCGTGGAGCCCGAAGGCGCCCTTCCGATTATTTGGGTCCAAACAGCCCCGCGACCAGCGGCCTCAGCCTCTCCACGAGCTCCGGCGGGCAGTCGTACCTCACGCGCACGACGGGCATCTTCACCTTGATCACGCGCTTGAGGTCGATCGGCGTGCCGGCAACCACGACGTCCGCACCCGACCGGTTGATCGTTTCCTCGAGCTCCTTGACCTGCTCGTCCGTGTAGCCCATCGCCGGCACGACGTTCTTGAGGTGGGGGTATCGGTCGTAGAGCGCGCGGATCGACCCCACAGCGTGGGGGCGCGGGTCGACAATCTCGACGCCGTGGATTTCCTCGACCGCCACGTACCCTGCGCCGAACCCCATCCCCCCGTGCGTCGTCGTCGGGCCGTCTTCCACCACGATGACGCGCTTCCCCTCGAGCTGCCTTGGGCCCCCTTGCACTTGGGTGGGCGAGGTCGAGGTCAGGATGAGCGCGTCGGCGTTCACGGAGAGCACATTCCTCCGGATCTCCTCGACGGCCCCCGGGCTTGCCTGGTCGATCTTGTTGATGATCACTACATCCGCGTCTCGCACATTCGCCTCGCCCGGGTGGTACTTGAGCTCGTGGCCCGGCCGCAGGGCGTCGGCAATCACGATGTGGAGCGCCGACTCGTAGAACGGCAGGTCGTTGTTGCCGCCGTCCCAGACGATCACGTCGGCTTCCTTCTCGGCCTTCCTCAGGATCGCCTCGTAGTCCACGCCCGCGTAGACGACCGCACCCGCCTCGATGTGGGGCTCGTACTCCTCGCGCTCCTCGATCGTGCACTTGCCCCTGTCGAGGTCCTCGAAGGTCGCGAAGCGCTGCACGGCCTGCGCCGCGAGGTCGCCGTAGGGCATCGGGTGGCGGATCGCGACGACCCTCTTGCCGGCGTCCCTCAGGATCTTCACGACGGCCCGCGTCGTTTGGCTCTTGCCGCAGCCGGTGCGCACCGCGCACACGGAAATGACGGGCCTCTTCGAAACGAGCGCCGTGGACCGGGGACCCAAAAGTTCGAAGTCCGCCCCGTCGGCGAGCACCTGCGAGGCCTTGTGCATCACGTACTCGTGCGAGGTGTCGCTGTAGGCAAAGACCACGAGGTCCGCCTTGTGCTTGGCGATGAGCAGGTCGAGCTCCTTCTCATCGTGGATCGGGATCCCCTTCGGGTAGAGGGCGCCCGAAAGGCTCGGTGGGTAGAGGCGCCCCTCGATCGAGGGGATCTGCGTGGCCGTGAAGGCCACGACTTCGAAGTCGCCGTTGCCGCGGAACGCCACGTTGAAGTTGTGGAAGTCGCGCCCGGCGGCGCCCATGATGATTACCTTGCGGCGCCCCTTAGGGCTCTTCGCCACGTGATGCACCCTTCCGTCCGGTTTCCAAGGGCGCGGGCCCACAAAAAGGCTCGGTTCTTGCCCTCCCGCGGGGCGGGCCGGAGGGCGAGTCGCGCCCGGTGGATCGACCCCCAAACGTTCATTGAGGGCCCACCCCTGCCAAGCGCCGGAGAGCCCCCGTGGATCTGCCCCTGCCTGCAGGAAAGGCCCCGGCCGGAGGGGCCGAGGGCCTCCAGGCCCCCCTGCGCGCCCTCGAAGCCTCCTACGGGCCGCCCTTCGCGCCTTTCCCGCCCTCCCCCCCCTACGGGCCCTACCCGCCCCCGCCAGCCTATGGCTATCCTCCCTGGTGGGCTTACGCGCCCTTTCCCCCTGGGCCCCCGGGCCCACCACGGACGGCGAAGCCCATTGTCGCGGGCGTCGTGTGGTGCCTGCTCCTCCTGCGACACCTTGGCTTCCTCCTCATCCTTGGGATTCTGATGATCGAGTCGGGGGGGCGACCGTTCCCGCCCGGCGCCTTCATCTCGCCCATCACGGAGCCCCTCACCCTGATGCTGATCGTCCTCGTGGGCGTTGCGGCCACCGTCGTCGTGATGGTTTGCGACTTGTTGCGCAGCCATTATGCGGTCGGCACATGGGCAGGGGCGGTGGCGTTCGGCGCGAGCCTCACGCCCGGGGTCTTGCTCGGGTTCGGGGTCGTTGGGACGGTCCTAGGGGCGATTGCGTTCGCCTTGCACTACGCCTCACGCCTGGAGTTTGCCAGGCCGACGAGCCTCGACCCCTACGGGCAACCCACCGGGTCCTAGGGCTTCAGCGGATTGGCGACCCGCACTTGAAGCAGCGGACAGCCACCCGCGGCACGAGCTCCCCGCAGTTCCCGCACCGCTTGCCCTCGGGCGGGGGCGGTTCGGCCCCCGGCGAGGCCGCCGCCGAAGGCGCCGCCGCGCCAGGCGCCTTGCGCGCATCGCCAACGACCGCCCGCTCGTCGAGCCCGTACTCCCGCGCGAACGCGCGCGCCCCCGCCTCGTCCCCCCTTGCCAAGTAGACGGCCGCGGCCTTTGCCGCGATCTGCGCCCGGGGCAGCAGGGCGAAGGCGTCGCGCGCGAGGATGTCGCGGTAGAAGGGGAGGGCCTTCTCGTACTCCTTCTCGTCAAAGAGCTTGTCGGCCTGCGCGCGCATCCGGACGAGGATATCTTGGTTCACGCTCGCGCGGTACGCCTCGAGCAGCTGGCTATTCACGTTGAAGGGGAAGAGCTCGTCGAGCGCGTCGGCCGCA
>JBGPNV010000302.1:0-3121 GCA_041487695.1 Thermoplasmata archaeon
CATCGTCGGGGTTCAGCACGACCCATGCGGCCAGGAACCCGTCCACATCGAAGTGGTCGTTGTACACATGGCGCGCGCCCTTCAGAAAGTCGCGCCGCGCGGGGTGCTCCGCCCACTTGAGCGCCGCGCCCGACGCGAGGTCGTCGCGGAAAGGCGGAGGCGTCTCGTTGCCGCCGAAGTGGTGCGACAGGGTGAGCGCGGCCCCCGGCGGGTCTGAGTCGACCGCGACGAACTTGCCGCCTTGGAGCGCGCTGAAGTCCGTCGCGTAACCTTCGAGCGCGTCGCCCGGCATCGGGGCTCACTTCGCGCGCGCTCTCTTTGCCGCTTGCCCCAGGTCGGCCGACAGGGGCCACCCGTCCGGTTTTAGGCGTTGGAGCAGGACCTTGAGGTCGTCGACCTTGCGGTCGGGCACCTTCGCCACAAGCTCGTGCGTGAGCGCCTCAACCTGGAACTTCACGAACCCGGCGTGCTGGAGTTGGTTCAGCGTCCGCACGACTTGGTTCGGGTCGCCCGCGCGCCGCTCCATGTCGACTACGGGGTTTCCGGCCGGCCGCTCAAGCAGGATCCGCAGCGTCTCCAAGGCCGCGGGCGTTTCCCGGATCCAGCCTTCCAGGTTTGGCGGCCTTGCAACCGCCTTTCCGACCACCGCTTTGGAACCCCCCGCGCGACCCAAACCACATACTTTGACTTCCTGCTATTAAAGCAACCCTCGAAAACCCACGGCGTGGGGCTCAAAAAACCAATATTTACGGGCCGGCGGGGCCTGTGCGATCCGGCATCCCTGCGCACCCCTTCGCGTCTCGATCAATCCTCGAAGGCGCGCGCGCGTTTTTTTCCCCTCGTCGGTGCCCCACACTTTTAACCGCCCCACGCGCTTTCAAAAGCTCCCGGAGGGTGCGCGCGTGGTTGTCGAGATCGTCCGCAAAGTGCCCGAGCGCCCCGGCTGGGCCTCGCCCTTCCTCGTCGGGGTCCGCGGGGGTAAGGGCCTCATCCACGAGACGGTTCCCGACCCCGCCTCGCCGCCTTACCTGCCGTGCGTGGGCTCCTTCTTCATGTTCGGCGACAAGCCCTTCTGCCTCGAGGTGCAGCCTACGACGGACGCAGTCCCCACGCTGATCTCGACGGGCCCTACCGACCGCACCGCGATCATGCCGGCCGAGCCCACCATCTCGCGGCAGCTCCTCGATGTCAAGGCCCTTACCGAGAAGGAGATCGCGGTCGTGGCGCCCGTCCTCGAGCTGCTCCAAAGTGGGTTTTACCTCGTCTCGATGGTGAACCACTGGCCGACCGTCGGCGACGAGTTCCTCTTCTGGGAGGCCTTCGGCAAAAATTGCCGGCCGCCTGCACTCATGCACGGCAGCGACCCAAGAGACGGCCTCTTCCTCTTCCCGACCTACTCGGACTCGAAGACCAACGAGAACCTCGTCGCGAAGTACGAGGAGGGGATCGCCTCCGGGCGCCGGCCCGTCGGGATCGCGCTCTACCACGCGGGGCGCCTCTCGCTCCTCCTCGACGGCCACCACCGCGCGGTCGCCTACACGCGCCTCGAGCAAGAGGTCCCGTGCATCCTCATCGAACCCATCAAGCCGGCCGTGCGCATCGAAGGGCAGTTCCGCCAGGCCGTCCTCGACATCCCCGGGCTTGGCGAGGTCCTGGTCGAGAACCTCAACGCCGCGGCCCGCGCGATCGCGAAGGAGGCCATCGAGGCGGGCACGGGCAAGCGCGTGATTGCCAAGGACACCGCGCGCGCGTTCGTGAAGGCCACGGGCGTCGATACCCTGCTGCGCACGGAAGTTTACTAACCGCCTCCGCGCGCACGCGTCCCCGCCGCCCCCTTCCAAAACGGTTAAGTCCCTTCCCCACCCCTCACGCTGAGGGCTTGCCGTGGCGCTTCGAGTCGGGACGATCCAGAAGGCCTTCGAGGGGGTCGAGGCCAAGTACGGCGTCGGCCGGATCCTCGGACGCTTTGCGGACACCGTGCTCGGGGAGCCCCGGGCGACCGCCACGTTCCTCCACCAGACCCTCGAGCACAACGCGACGGACTTCGGCCCTTTTTTCGGCAACAAGGTCAACTGGAGCCCGGGCTACGACCCCTCGCACTATGCGCCGGAGAGCAAACTCAACCAGGTCATTGCCGACCTCGCGCAGGCATGGAAGGAGGCGCAGGCCAACGCCCCCTACGACGGGACCACGGCGCTCCACAGCTTCACGGCCGGCGACTGGGGGCAAGACCCCGTGTTCCCGAACCGGTTCGCGGCGGCGGTCGGCAAACTCCAGAACGCCCCGGCGCTGCGCGCCTACACGCTCCGTTACTTCCAGCAGGGGTCAGTCCCGGCAGCCGAGCGACCCCAGGTCGGCGGCCACCGCGCGATGAAGCTCTTCCGCGGGCTCCTCTCAAACGCCGCCAAGCTGAAGGAGGCGGGCGGGATCACGGCCGTCCTCAAGACGCTCGCCGACGAGTACGCAGTGAAGAAGGGCTTCCCCGCGGGCATGGCCGCGAAGGAGTTCCCCAAGTTCACGGGGATGGAGAAGACGAAGTTCGGCCCCGAGCAATTCGCGCGCTTCCTCGAAGCGCGGCTCTCGCAGGACTTCGCGGAGGTCACGCCGAACACGGCCTCGTACTTCCTGCGAGACCTCGCCAAGAAGGGCGGCGGCCAGCTCATGGGAGGCTCAGAGTTCGCCTTCCTCGCCGACCGCGACACGACGATTTTCATCACGCGGTCGGGGCTGCAGGGGGACGTGGCGGCCAAGGTCGTGCTGACGACGCTCGGCGAGCGAGAGCTGCGCGAGGTCCACCAGAAGGCCTTCGAGCTCGTGCAGACGGAGTTCATCCAGACGCCGGCGGAGCTCAGCGAGCGGATGGCGCTCGCGGCGAGAGAGCGGCTTGTCTGAGCTTACGGCCCGTCGCGCTCGGCCTCTTCTTCCTCGTCCACCTTGCGCCGCGCCCGCGCGTGGGCCGCGAGGAGCGCGGCGGTCCCGACAAGGGCGAGAATGAGAACGATGCCCGACAACCCGGCGACCGTGGGATCAAGGACGCCCGGGACGGGTGCGGCGGGCGCCGTCGGGACGACGGGGGGCGGGTCCCTCGCCGGGGGCGGGGTTTGGTTCATCAGAGGGTATC
>JBGPNV010000303.1:0-3113 GCA_041487695.1 Thermoplasmata archaeon
CCTCGTCCATGCCCGCCCGGTGTCCGGCGGTCTTGACGAAGTGCAGGGGCTCTGAGCGCGTCAGGTCGGACAGCGACCGGTCCGCCTGAAATTGCGACCACCGGTACTCGATGCGGAGTCGGTTCAGTTTCTCGCCCGTGTGCCACCTGCCCGCGCGATCCCGCCAGGGCAGAATGGGTTTGTCGGCGCCCCCGCTGGGCGTGATGTGTTCCCACTGTGCGAGGGCCGCCGCGAGGTCTGGCGGTAACAACGCCTTCACGTCCGCGTGCGTCTTGAAATCGTGTCTGGCGCCCTTGGCCACGATTGCGTAGGGCTTGCCGTGCGCATCGTAGACGACATCACCCCAGCAGAGATCCCGCACGTGCGAAGGGCGGAGGCCGAGCTGCGCAAAGAGAAGCCACAAGAACCTTAGGTAGGCGTCCGCACTTTGAGGAACGGAAACCCGGGTCTCGTAGATGACGGGCTTGAAAAGAGGAGCGAGGGCGACAACACCCATGGTGAAATCCGAAATATGGCTTGCAACCTCCAGTTCCCAGCATTCTTGCGTGGCGCCGAGCGGTGGAAGACGATCGAAAAACAGAAAACTTGTCTCAACCTGGTCCACCGGCAGGGTAGCATCGCACGACATATACTCTGCAAGCGGCCTCGCCGCCCATTTCAGTCAAGTTCGAAGTGGCCCTTGGTCATTTCAATGTTGACCAACTCGGACCGGTTCATCCCTGACCACTTGCGGAGGTCACGACGCGCCCTTACCCCGGTTCGGATTTGGAGGGGTTTGCACCGTCGGTTCACCGAACTCATGGCTGCTTCTGGTCGAGCAGGAGTCCGTTGGCAATGAAGTTGTTCGGGCCCGACGTCTTGAGGTCATAGACGGTGGTCTCCTTCTCCATCGGAGTTAGGCTGGAAACCTCAATCCATTGCCCTTGGTCAGCATCGAACACCAGGTCCCCGACGACCAGATTCACCGGGTCTTGGACCCAGCCCATTCCCGCCGAAGTGATCGCATAGATCGGCTGGTCGATCGCGGTCAATAAGAGGGCCCCATCGTTAATTCCTACCAAATAGGACTGCCGCGATTCATCGATGGATACCAAGCTGAGGTTTACCCTTGTTTGGTTCTGAAGATCGTAGCCGACAAGGGTGTCGTTGGTTTCGAGCTTCTGGACCTTGACGTAGCCCTGATCCGTAAGGATCATCGTAGCAGGTTAGCCTGGTGACCACGGTGGCCCGGGCGCCCCCATCAGCCGCCGGAGCACATCGAGCACATTTTCACCCCTGAGCTCTGCGGTCTGCCGCACGCTCATCAGCGCCGCGAACGTCGCCGCGCCTGCGGTTGACCGGTGCCCGTTGGTCGTTTTCCGCACGAGCACGGGGGCGCGGATCGCCCGCTCGCACGCGTTGTTCTCCCAGGGAATCTCCGGCCGCGCGACGAAGGTGAACATACTCGGCGCCCACCGGCGCAGCGCCTTCGCGATCCGCGCCGCGTCCCGGTCCTTCCACCCGCGACGTGCGATCCGTAGCATGCGCCGCGTGAACCGTCCTGCCGCGCGTGCCCGCGCTCGCCCCGAGCGCTTCGGACCCCTCGAGTACTCGACCGCCTCGCGCATCACCCTCCGCGCGAGCTTGAGCAGGCGCAGGAGCTCGGCGGGCGGGCGCCCCGCCCGCGTGAACTTCGGAGGCTCATCCTTCAGGAACCCCCGCGGTTCGATCCCGCGCACGAGTTCCGCCCGCTGGAATTCCCGGTTCACGTGCACGAGGCACCGCTGGTGGGCTCCGCCCACCCTGTTGTATCCGCCCCACCCGTCGCACACGAGTGCCTGCTCGGGCCCGCGCAGGCCGAGTTCCCGCGCGGGGACATCTGCGCCGCGGCTCTTGTCGACGACGAAGAGCGCGGCCTGTTCCGCGAGGAAGAGCCACAGCCAGTGGTTCTTCCCATCGACGGGCCAGGAGGTCTCGTCGGCCTGCGCCACACTGGCGCGGCGCACGTCCTGGCGGATGCTCGCGACCTCTTCCGCGCAGGCGCGGGCGGCCTCGCGCTCGAGCCGCTGGATCGTCTTCCTCGAAACGGTGAGCCCGCAGACCTGCTTGAGGAACACTCGGATCTTGCCACGGGAGAGTCCCTCTTCCCGCGAGAAGGCCACGAGAGCGGCGGCGTTCACACCGATGCGCCCACGCGGGAGCGCGCCCGCGACGGGCGCGCTCACCTTCCTGCGGCAGGTCGGGCACCGGTAGCGGGCGACGTGGTGAAGGACGACCTCGACCCTCGCAGGGACGATGTCCTCGATCGTCCGCTCGTAGAAGTCGGTCGGCGCGCCGAGCGCGCCGTCACAGTTCGGGCAGCGACGAGCGGTTGCTTCCTCCTCGCGGTCGATGAGTGCGGGCAATCTGCGGGTCACGCCTTTGTGCCCCTTCGGGGCACCGGGGCGGTCCTGCTTCGAGACGCGGGGCGCCCTGAAGGGCGGCCGCCATGCGGCCGAGGGAACTTGAACGCCCAAGCGCTCGTTGGCGGCGATGGAGGCGAGGCGCCGCTTCAGGTCGCGGTTCTCATCCTTGAGGTCGCGAACCTGGTCGCTCAGCTTCCGGGCGCGACCCCGCTCCTCCTCAAGCTGTCGTTGAAGACGCTCGATCTCGCGCCGGAGGCGCGAGGACTCCGAGGCTTGGGCGTCGGATTCCTCCGAGTCTCCCATCCGTGCCAGTCACGAGCGGATCGACGTAATGTACCCACGTCGGAAGATTCATGGGGGGTTTCGTGGTCAGGCGGCTAACCAGTTACCCAATTTCTACATGGGATTTCCGCTGGTACAACGCCAGTGATGGCGGACACGTGGCCAATACGCCTTTCTCGAACCTGGCCCTGAGCAAAGATCTGAGCGGAACCCGGGCCGTATTCCTCAGTTCCGGTGGCGAAGATGTGTCGCTTCAGTTCTTGTCGGCGAGCCTCACAAAGGCCGATGCCCCATCAAGAACGTCCTCTTCGTCAACCGCACGCGTAGATGGCACCGGCGCGGAATTCGATTCGGCCTTCGGCGCGGATTATTCGATCCGACTCGTCAACGCGCTCAACGGCGTCAAGACCCTTCTTGAGGTTGCCGATAGTCCGGGGTCGTCTGGCG
>JBGPNV010000304.1:0-3109 GCA_041487695.1 Thermoplasmata archaeon
ACGCCGGGCTTGAGGTTGTAGGCGCGCAAGGTGTTGCGCGCCAGTTCGACCTCGATGTCCTGCTGTACGGACTCGGTGAGGTAAGAGAGACAACGCGTGAGCGTCTGGTAGCCGCTCGAGACCGGGAGGTCCGCGTGCAGGAGCTCGGGAAGGTAGGTCCGCCGGTACCACTCGGGGACTTCCCACTTGGCAAGCGGGTCGACGCAGCGGTTGATGACGAGGATGAGGACGAGTTGGCCGACGGGGAGCCCCGAGCGCTTGGGGGCGGCGCGGTTGATCGCCTCGACGAAGCCGATCTTTTTGGCGACCTGGAAGAGGGCGTCGACGTTTCCGAACTCGACCGTTGAGGAGCGGGCTTGGCTCAAGTGCATCCCGCGCGGGGGGTGCATGGCTCAACGTATCAAAGTGTCGAGGGGCGCGAAGTTCGCGGGTTGACGTGATTCCAGGGGCAAGGTCGCCCGAGCGGGGGATCGGATTCGACAGGTCACGTGGGCGCCGCACGAACGGGCGAGTTCACGAACGAACTGTCAAGGACGGGCGGCATAGGGAAGAAATCGTGTTTCAAACCCCATGTAATAGCCCAGGAGCGTTGCCGCCAGGAACGCGGTGCGCTTGTTTCCATCGAAGAATGGATGACCATACGCGACGACCGTGAAAACCCGCGCCGGAATCAACGCAGCGCTCGGTTCCGGCAAGGTTCTTGGATCGTAACCCATCGCGGACCTTGCAGCTTCGGCAGCCTCCCCAACGAACCACAAGGTTCCCTCCTCCCTGATTCCCAGGGCGGCGATCGAGCCAGAAATCTCGGGGGACGACTCGATCAAATGACGCGCAGATCGGACAAGAGTCGCGACCGCCACCGAGAAGCCAGCCAGTTCGGCGTGGGAGGCGAACGGCTCGCGCGCGCGGCGCAGCAAGCGCCCAAGTATCTCATCCCCGTTGCTTACTCCGGGCGGCCGGCCAGGCATAGCCGAACCAGGCCACCTGGAGTAGATAAGCTTGACACGGGGCGCCGCGAAGACCCGTTCGAGCCTTCCGTCCTCTCCGCTCGCGCATCCGAAGGCCAATCCTAATTTGTCCGCCGAGCCCTCCACTCTACGGGGCTCATCCATGGGGATCCTCCTCGCGGAGCAAATGACTTCGACCGAATTCGCCCGGGCGCTTCGCCGCAACCCGCTCGTGATCCTTCCCGTCGGCGCGCTCGAGGAGCACGGCCCCCACCTCCCGCTCTCGGCGGACATCGTGCAGCCGATGGCGCTTGCCAAGGCGGTCGCGAAGCAGCGGCGCGTCCTGATCCTTCCCCCCCTCTGGTACGGCTACTGCTCGTCCACGCGGGGCTTCCCGGGCACCGTTTCGATCGAGGTCGATACGCTCCGGCTCGTCGCGAGGGACTTGGTGGCGGACATTTACCGCAACGGGGTCCGCAAGCTGCTCGTCCTCTCGGGGCACGCAGGGTCCGGGCACATGGCCGCGCTTCGCGAGGGCGCGAAGGAAGTGGCGGAGCGCCACGAGGACTACCGGATCGCCGTGCTCACAGACTACGACTTTGCCTACGAGCTGCTGGGCAAGGACGGAATCCCCGCGCGCGATGGCCACGCGGGTTTTGTCGAGACTTCGCGCGTCCTCTCGGCCGCGCCGCGCCTCGTGAAGGGGCACACGCGCGTGAAGCCGGACTGGCCGGCGTTCAACCGCCACGAAATCCTGGGGCACCCCGAGAGGAAGTGGAAGTCGGGCGTGCAGGGCGACCCGCGAAAGGCGAGCGCGGCGGTGGGGCGCAAGGTCGACGCGTACGTGCTCAAGAGGACGCTCGAGCTGATTGACGAGGTTTTCGCGGGGTAACCCCGCGTGCGCGCAAGCCTCTTTATGCGAGCCCCTTGATCGGCGCCAGGAGTCCATGGCGCGCATCCTCGTAACGGGCGGCGCGGGCCTTATCGGCTCGCACCTCTGCGACCGCCTGGCCTCGGGTCCCAACGAGGTTGTCTGCGCGGACAACCTTTCGACCGGTTCGCGCGCAAACCTCGCGCACCTCGAGGGCAAGCCGAACTTCTTTTTCCAGCGCCACGACGTGTCGAAGCCCCTCACGATCGCCGGCGAGGTGGACCAGATCTTCCACCTCGCCTCGCTTGCAAGCCCGCCGGACTTCGAGTCGAAGCCCGTCGAAACGGCGCTGCCAAACGCGGTGGGGACCTACCACCTCCTCGAGCTTGCCAAAGTGAAGAAGGCGCGCTTCGTGTTCGCCTCGACCTCCGAGGTCTACGGCGACCCCCTCGAGCACCCGCAGAAGGAAACGTACCGCGGCAACGTGTCGATCACGGGCCCGCGCGCGCCCTACGACGAATCAAAGCGGTTCGGCGAGGCGCTCTGCCTTGCGTACCTCCGCGAGCACGAGGTCGATGTCGGGATCGCGCGGATCTTCAACACCTACGGCCCGCGGATGCCCGAAGACGGGCGGGTCGTCTCGAGCTTCGTCGTGGCGGCGCTAAAGGGACAGCCGATCCCCGTGCACGGCGACGGGCTGCAAACTCGGTCGTTCTGCTTTGTCGCCGACCTTGTCGAGGGGCTCGTGAAGCTCATGGACTCGGACGAAGTCGACCCAGTGAACCTCGGCTCGCCGAAGGAAACGCAGGTGCTCGACCTTGCAAAGGCCGTGAAGCGCGTGACGGGCTCGGCCTCCGAGATCGTGCACGTGAAGGACCGGCCGGACGACCCCGAGCGGCGCCGCCCGGACATCACTCGTGCCAAGGAGGTGCTCAAGTGGGAGCCGAAGACGAACCTTGAGGACGGGCTCTACAAGACCGCGGACTTCTTCCGCCGTAAGCTGAAGGGCGCTTGAGGGGCCCCCTTCAGTCCTTCGCGGGTGCCGCAACCGCCGAGGCGGCAGGCAGGGGGTTGCGCTGCCGGTGCACCAGCACGCCGGCCGTGTGGCCCGCAAGCACGACGGCGACGAGCGCAACCTCGAGTTCGATGCCGACATTCGAGAACTTCACAAGCAGGATGAGCGGCACCACCGGCGCGTGGACGATGCCGAGGAAAAGGGGCCACTTCTTGACGGCACCGAGCCTCGAGCCCTTCACCCGGCGGCTGAGGAAGCCAAAGGGCAGGGCAAGCG
>JBGPNV010000305.1:0-3101 GCA_041487695.1 Thermoplasmata archaeon
CGCGAAGTCATCAAGCGGCCCGAAAGCGCGTGGGCAAGCCCGGTCGCCGCCAGGGACGCGCCGCTATGAGGGACGCCGCTTCCGCAGCGCAAGCGCGCATCCGGCGGCCGCCATCGCCACGGCCGCGAGCCCCGTGATCCACGGCCCCGTTTCGGCCGCCCATCCGCCGCTTGTCCGTGGGGCGGGGTCCACGATGTGGACGGTCACGTTTCCGGTGGCGCCTTTCACGCCGTCGCTCCACGAAACGCGGATCGTCGTGGTTCCGGCCCCCAAGGCGGCCACCTGCCAAGGCGTGAGCTCAAGCAGGCCCGCCCTGGAGACGGTCGCGCGCCCGTCGTCCGAGGAGAAGGTCACGGGGTCGCCGTCCGGGTCGTGCGCAAGGAGCTGGAAGCGCCCCCCCGCGCCGAGCGTGACCTCGATCACGCCGAGGTCGGCAAGGATGGGCGCGCGGTCCTCGGGCATCACGCTGAACTGGAGCTTCGTTTGGGCGGTCCGGCCCGAGGGGTCGGCGACGGTCACGGTGAGGCTGAACGCGCCGACCATGTCCTGGCCCGCGACAAACGCGATGAGCCCCTCCGCGTCCACGAAAATCGTCCCCGTCGCGGGCGGCCCGTCGCTCACAAGCGAGAAGGCAAGGGTCCCGCCGTCCGCGTCGCCGGCTGCCACCCGGTGCACAAAGGCGCTGTCCACGCCAACGGCAAAGACGCTCGGCCCCTCGATCCACGGCGTGTCCGGCTCAGCGTCCACGGTGAAGGGCGTCGTGGCCGACGCGCCCGCCTGGTCGTCGGCGGCGCGAAGCGTAACCGTGCCGCTCCCCGACCAATCGGCCCGCGGCCTCGCCATGAGCGCGTGGCCTTCGACCCACACTTCGAGCTCGGGGGTTGAAGAGGCCGCCTCAAGGGCAAGCTGGGAGAAGGGCGTGTCCGGGTCGGAGAGGAAGGCGCGCAGGTCCGGGAGCACGGCCGTTGGCGGCGCGTCTTCCGCGAGGCGCACGGGCGGGAGCGCGTAGAATGATGGGCCTGCGCCCGCGCGGACGGCAAAGCTGACCTCGTTGTTCGACTCGTCGAACTCGAGGACCTCGTCGGCCGAGTCGGCGCGGACCTTCAGCGTGTACTCGCCGGCCACCGCCACGGGGACTTCGAAGCTGAAGGATACGAGGCTCGCGCTCGCCACCACGTTGCCTGCGGCCGCGACCGCGCCGGTCGGACGCACAAGCTCGTAGCCGATGAGGTAGCCGCGGGGGACAAGGCCGATGCGCGCCACGCTCCCGGACGCCGTAACGATTCCCCCGGGCGCGACCTGCCCCGGCGGGTTGATGGAGACGGCGCCCTCCACAAGCGCGAGGTCGACGCTCGAGGCGCCCACCTCGATGGCGACTTCGTTGTTGAGCTCGTCCAACTCCGCGACGGCCCCCGTGGGGTCGACAACGATGTGCAGGGTGTGGAGCCCGTCCTCGGTGGCGGTCCAGAGAAACGATTGGGTCGTCTGCTCGTTGGGGCCAAGGGCCGGCAGGCCGACCGACGAGGCGATGAGCCGCTGGGGTCCGGAGGGGAGCACCTCGAAGGCGCGGGCGTCGGTCGCCGCCGCGCCAAGCTGGCCCACGTTCCGGACGGTGAAGTTGACTTGGACAGCCTCGCCAGTCTTGAGGATCGGCCGCGGCAAGCTCACATTTTCCGGCCCAATCGAGAGGTCGGGCGGCGCCGTGGCGATCGGGAGCGTCACGGAGAGGGGGAGGAAGTTGTGCAGCGTGGCCGTCGCGCGCAGGCTGCCCGTCGCCGTCGGGTGGACCACGATGTCAACCCGGCCCAGCACGTCGGTGGTCCCGACCGCATAGACGCCCGGCCCCTGGAGCGCGACCGTGGCACCGGCCGCCGGACGCCCCAGGCCGTCGTGCAGCGTCGCGCGGAAGTGGGTCTCCGCCGTGTAAACGGTCATCGGCCACGAGGCATTGAAACTCGAAGCGACGTCCGTCCAAATCGGAACCTCGGGGTCGCCGAGGAGGTTGTAGACGGCCTTCTGCGTGCGGTAGCCGCCCCACGAGTCGTCGTACCCGACCTCTTTGAGGTGCGCCACATAATCCCGGATCCCCGCGTAGAGGGCGGGCCCGGGGCGGAACGCGTCGGGCCCCTTGAAGAAGTTCCTCCAGAAGTTCTCCGACTGCCACCAGTTGCCCACGCTGGTCCCGAGGGTCGCGAAGTCGTCCTCGCCGCGCAGCGTGCCGTCTGTGGGCGCAATCTCCGCGATGAACCCGTGGTTGTCCTGGACCACAAACCGCGCCAGTGTGGGGAGGGTCGGGTCGGCGAAGTTGCCGACAATGCACGAGGAGAAGTAGCCGAAGCTGAGCTCCCCGAAATTCCTGAAGTCGGTCGCGTTCTGGTACGCGAGGCCCGTCCCCCACGTGTAGTCCGCGCCGCTGCCCGTGTACTCGGGGGTCCCCCGGCCGGAGGGAACCCACCCGTGGGTGACCGAGATCACGACGGACTTGCCTGCGTTGATTGCGCCAATCTCGGAGGCGGCCGAGAGCCGGTCTTGGGCCGGCGTGTAGTTCAGCGGCTGGAGCTCGTAATAGTCGGCAAGCACATCGGCGCTCATCGTCGAGGGCAGGTAGGGCAAGGTCAACTGGATGGAGCGAAGCGCGTTGTCTTCGAACCAGTCGTAGGCATTGGGCGGCGCCAAATTGTTCGGCGGGTCCATGACGGACGCAAACGCCGCGGCGCTCTTCATCCAGGCGCCCACGAAGGGGGCCTGCTCGTAGGAGAGCAGGTTGTCGCGGGCAAAGCCCGCCTCGGTCGGCGAGTTGAAGGGCAGGCGGCCGACGTACACATTCGCGTCCCAGTCCTCTTCGCCGTACTCCCCGTAGGTCCCGTTGCCGTTGGCGTCCCAATTCGAGTCGAGGCCCGCGTAGTAGACGTCGGAGAGGATCAGGTCGTGCGTGTAATTTCCCTTGATCACGCTGCCGTGCGTGTAGAGGTAGCGGGTCGGAATGACCGCCGCCCCGCCTCCGAGCAGCACGTACTTGAGTGCGTGGCCGCTCGCGTTGAAATACACATCGCGCAAGAATTCGTGCAGGCGCTCCGCGCGGTCGCGCCCCGAATAGGAGA
>JBGPNV010000306.1:0-3099 GCA_041487695.1 Thermoplasmata archaeon
GAGGCGGTCTTCAACCGGCTCCACCTCGTTTACGGGAAGCAGGTGGAATTCCCCACGATGACCCTTTGCGTGTGGGACAACTTCACGAATTACATGAAGGAATACGGGATGAAGTGGGCCGAATTCAACCCGTGGCTTGCGGAGATCCGGGACAAGATCGGGCTCCCGATCGCGGTGCCGCTCAAGCGGAGCCAAGTGCCCTTCAACATGATGCCAGCCTCGCTGGCCGCCATGGCCGCGTACCGGCAAGGCGAGAACGCGGGGACGCGTTTCGTGCGGGAAATCCTGCGCAGGAGCTGCGTCGAGGCGCAGGACGTGTCGGACAGCGCGGTCCTGAAGGACGCGGCTGCGTCGGCCGGGCTCGACAGGCGCAGGTTCGCGCGCGACTGGGCCAACACCTCGGCGCGGGAAAAGGAGTACGGCAGCCAGGGCCACGGTTGGCCGGACTTGCCGCTCAGCTTCTACGGGGTTGTCGTCTCCGACGGGCACCGGCACGTCATCCTCGAGCACGCGTTTGACCCGAGCCTCGTCGAGGGTGCAATCGAATACATGTCCGGCGGCCGGCTGCGCAAGGGCAAGCCCACGGATGTCGCGGGCTATCTCAAGGCGCACGGGCCAGCGCCGGAGCGGGAAATCGAGCGCGTGTTTGGATGGAAGAGCGCGCGGGCCAAGGCGGAGCTGAAGGCGCTCGAGAAGGCCCGACGCGTGACCAAGACCACGCGCGCAGGCGCGGCGCATTGGCAAGCCGTGTGACCCGCCTAGAAAGCGCGCCGCCAGGCGTTTTCCCGCTGGACGCGCCGCAGGAACCCTTCGACCTCGCTTTCCCGCTCCGCGCGCTCCCACCCCGCGGCGCCCCCCGCGACCGCCGCCGCCCGCTCTGCAAGTCCCGCGCCACCGTCTTTCAGGCGAATCGCGATGGGGACGCGCCGCACGAGCCCGTCCTCGAGGGTCTGGGCGCGCTCGTGGGCGTAGGCCCAGGCGAGCGAGGCCTCCAGATAGGGGTGCCCCGCGTCCAGCGGGGCGCGCCTGGCGAGGGGTGCCGCCTCCAGGACAGCGGGCGATTCGGAGCCGTGCATGAGGTAGAGCGCGTCGGCCTGCGGCTCGGAAAGGGAAAAACGCCGCGAGAGTGCCAAGGCCGCGGCCGAAGGCTGGGCGGGGTCCGCCCGCCCGCCGGGCAGTGGGCGCCTTGCCGTCCTTGACCGCCGCGGGGGCAGCCCCACGGAGAGCGCGGCTTCGTCGACGACCTGGCCGGCCATCCGGCGGTAGGTCGTGAGCTTGCCGCCGATCACGCTCACGAAGCCCCGCGGGCCGACCGTTACCTCATGCTCGCGGGGCACGGCACTCGGGTCGACGCCTTCGACGCGCATGAGGGGGCGCAGCCCCGCATAGGCGCCGACCACGTCGTCCTTCGTAAGGTCCGAGCCGGGGAAGTAGGATGCGACCGCTTTCAGCAGGTAGCGCACGTCTTCCGCCCCCGCCACCGGCTCTGAGGGAGGTCCCTCGAAGTCCGTGTCCGTCGTGCCCACAAGGCTCAGCGACCCCCAGGGGACGGTGAAAAAGACGCGGTGGTCCTGGGGCGTGCGCAGGACGAGCGCCCGGATATGGCCCAGCCGCTCGCGCGGGACCACAATGTGGACGCCCTTCGTGAGGCGCAGCCGCGGCTTCGCCGCCGGGTCGACCATCCGCGTGACCTCGTCAGACCAAGGCCCCGCCGCGTTCACGACGCAGCGCGTTTTCACGGGGATTTCCCCCTCCCCCCGCCGGTCGGCCACGACCGCGCCCTTCACTTCGCCGCCTTCGACCTCGACCGCCCTCACCTCTGCGTAATTCAGGACGGCGGCGCCGAGGGCCGACGCATCGAGTGCGTTTCCGAGGGTCAGCCTCGCATCGTCGGTCACGCAGTCGAAGAACAAGCCCCCGCCGGCAAGTCCGTCGCGCCGCAGCGCGGGCTCCATGTCCGCGAGGCGCGCCGCCGTGAGCCCGCGGTGCATCCTTGTGTTGCGGAACACGGCCATCGCGTCGTAAAGCCACAGGCCGAGGGCGACCTCGAAGCGCGAGGGCTTCTCGCCCGCGTAGGCCGGGAGCACAAAGGAGCGCGGGCGGACGAGGTGCGGCGCGATGCGCTGCAGGACCCGCCGCTCCGCGCAGGCCTCCGAGACGAGGCGGAACGCCCGGCTCTCGAGGTAGCGAAGGCCCCCGTGGACCATCTTCGAGGACCGCGATGAAGTCCCTTGCGCGAAGTCGCCGCGCTCGACGAGCGCGACCTTGTACCCGCGGAGCGCGGCGTCGCGCGCGACCCCGGCGCCGACAATGCCGCCGCCGACGATGAGGAGGTCGAAGGGCTCCTTCCCCAGCCGCTTGAGCGCCTTGGCGCGCGCGTCTCCAGCCAGGCTCCCACCTGTCACTCGTACTGGGGGACGGAGGGGTCCACCTGCTCCGACCAGAGCTTGATGCCCCCGGGCATGTGGAAAACGCGCGTGAAGCCCCGCCGCTTGAGCTGGTAGCCGACCATGAGCGAGCGGTTGCCGTGGTGGCAGAAGACCACGATGTCCTTGTCCTTCGGCAGGTCGCCGAGGCGCGTGGCGAGGTCGCCCATGGGGATGTGGACGGCGCCAGGCAGCGAGGCCATGGCGACCTCGTCGTGTTCGCGGATGTCGAGGAGCATGAAGGGGTCGCCCTTGTCCTGGCGCGCCTTCACCTCACGAGGGCTTAGCTCCGCGACGCCAAAGGAATTCATGGGTACCCGGGATGGCCCGCGTGTCATAAAGACTGCGGGGCCGCGGGCTCGCCGCGGGCCAGCAGAGCCTCTTGGAGGCCGGCGACGAGCGCCTCGGGCGAGACGTAGGCGCGGACGGAGCCCCGCGCCTTGCGGGCCAGTAACTCGGTGACACGGGCCGCGGCCTCGCCGCCCGTGAAGTCCCGCGACGCCACGTTTTCGCCGTCGATCAACGCGACCCCTTTGCCCGCGGCGAGCGCGGCGTCGAGGAGCGAGAGGTTTTCCGCGTTCGAGCGGCCCAGGGGCACGGGCGCCAGGACGACGACATCCGCGGCTGCGGCAAGCCCCCGCGCCTCCTCGAGCGAGGCCTGCGAGAGGGGCGA
>JBGPNV010000307.1:0-3066 GCA_041487695.1 Thermoplasmata archaeon
GGAACCCGTACCCGATGCGCGCGGCCCCGAAGCCGGCAAAGACGCCGTAGTCGGGGGTGTACAGGAACCAGGGGAGGCCGAACCAGTCCCTGCCAAAGTCGCGCGGGCTGACCAGGGGACCGGGTGGGTCGAATGGTGATCCACCCGCGCAAGCCGCGCAGCCCCCGGGTGCCTCCACCGGCCCTATCCAGAAGGAGCGCTCGGGGATTTCCGTCCCCTCCTGCCACGCCCTCTTCCACGCGAAACCGCCTCCCCCGCGCTCCCGCCGCCAGGATTCCCTCGCGTGGAAAAGTCTTATATCACACCCAGGAGCCTTGCGCCGCTTGGCGGGATGGGATGCAAAGACTCGCCAGTCACCCAGCGGGAGCGCAAGCTCCCACAGTAGTCGCGCCTGTCTTGGCGGGGGTCCTCGCGGACCCTGTCCAAGCCTTCCGCGACCACCTCAGTGGTAACAAGGCATCGCCCCATACGGTGCAGATGTATTGTTGCCATGCAAAGGGACTGCTGACTTGGGCCAAGCGCGCGCCAGAGGCAATCGCCCCCGGCGACCTTGAGCACTACAAGCGGTACCTCGCGGTGGACCGGGAGTATTCGAAAAACTCGCTCTACGGAGCGGTGAAGGCCATCCAGGCCTTCTACCGGTTCCTGGGGCTGGCCAACGCCGAGGGGCTCCGACCTCCGCGCCGAGGTGAGCCGATCCCCAAGTACCTCTCGATCGAGGAAACAGCAAGGCTCCTTGCCGCCGCCGAGAAGCACCCCCGCAACTTCGCGCTCCTCGTCACCCTCGGGTACACCGGCTTGCGGGTCTCTGAGCTCTGCGCCCTCGACCTCGAGGACGTGGAGTTCCAGACCCACACGCTCACCGTGCGCCACGGCAAGGGTGACAAAGCGCGCATCGTGCCTGTCGACGAGAAGTGCCTCCACGCGATGACGGCCTACCTCGAGAACGTGGGCGCGGCGCCGGGCGGCCCGCTCTTCCGCTCCTCGAGGGGCGTGCGGCTCTACCCCCGCGCGATCCAGCGGATGATCAAGACCTACGCGCGGCGTGCGGGGATCCAGAGGACGGTGACGCCGCACATCTTGCGGCACACCTTCGCGACGACCCTCCTTGCCAATGGCGCGGATATCCGGATCATCCAGAAGCTCCTCGGGCACCGGTCGATCGCGACGACGCAGATCTACACGCATGTGGACGACCGGCTGCTTAGGCAGGCCTTCGACTCCTCGAAGCCGAACTACTGAAGGATGGGGTGACGGGTACGACGGTATCAGGCGGATGGATGCGGAAGACGACGGGGCAGCAGCCGGTCTCTTATTGGGTCCGGGTGCTCCACGAGCAGGTTGAACGCGAGCGTGAGGAGCGCGAGGCCCGGGAAACCGAGCTTAACGCGGGGGACACCGCGTAAGTGGGCCCCCAACGGGAGCCATCCGCAACCTTCATCTGGCCTCGCCTGGCTCGCGCCACCTCGAGGCGAACCCATGGCAGAGGAAGCGCCCGAAGTCCGCCCGCGCGGGCCCAAGCTGCGCAAGCGCGAGGCCGAGCGGGTTCGCCGTGTGCGCCGCCAGCAGTTCGCGCTCGTGGGCGCCGTGGGCGCGGTGGTGGTGGTCGCCGTCCTCCTTGCCGCCATGTACAAGCCGGTCACGACGGTCGGCTGCCAAGCTCACCAGGTTTGCGACAGCACGCAAGCGATGCACATCCACCCCCGGATCTACATCTACAACGGCGAGGCTTCCATCCCGATCCCCAGCTGCATCGGGAACCTGAATGCCCCCTGCAACGGCCCCTACGCCGACCACACGCTCGACCACTTCCTTGACTTGCGAGAGGGCACGCTGGGCACCCTTGCCCCCATCCACACCCACGATGCCTCGGGCTACATCCATGTGGAGGCGCGCGTCATACGCGCGTTCACCTTGGGCGAGTTCTTCGACATTTGGGGCAAGCCCCTCGGCCCCACGCAGGCGTGGGACTTCGTCGCCGATGCGGGCCACAAGATCACCCTCACGGTAAACGGCGCGCCAAACACGCAGTGGGGCGAGCTCGTTCTCCAGGACAACCAGGTGGTCGAGTTGCGCTATGTCACGCTTTAGGGCTCCCCGCGCGCCAACGAACCTCGGGAAAAACCGCAACCTTGAAGGCACGAGCAACAGTGGGTTTGGCCGTGGCAGGGAATCGGCCGCCCCCGGAGGGCCCCGGCGGCTCGGGGACGAAGGCTCGCGTCCGGCGCCGCGAGCTCGAACGGCAACGCCACCGGCGGCGCCAGGCGGTGTTCTACGCGCTTCTTGGCGCAACGGTCGTGGTCGTGGCCGCCGGGCTCGTCGTCTTCGCTCGCCCCGTGGCCCCGCCGGCCGCACCGCCCGGCAACACGGGCCCCATCATCAGCAATGAACCGATGCACATCCACCCCCACCTCGCCCTCTTCCGCGACGCGCAGGCCGCCACGCTCCCCGAGGACATCGGGCGCAACCCCGCGCGCTGGGTCGACCACACGCTCGACGGCTACGCCGACACGAGCGCGGCAACGGCCGTTTCGCCCCTCCACACGCATGACACGACCGGGGACATCCACGTCGAGTCGAGGGTGACCCGCGACTACACGCTCGGCGAGTTCTTTGCGGTCTGGGGCCAGCCGATCGGCCCCACGGACACGGTCGAGCTTATCCCCGACGCTGCGCACAACCTCACGATGACGGTCGACGGGGTCCCGAGCACGGCCTGGGGCAACCTCGTCCTCCAAGACGGCCAGCAGATCGAGATCCACTACGACACGGTCACGCCCGCGCTCTAGGTTTATCACGCCAAGGCGCATGGGTTCCCCCTGTGCAGCCCGTGCTGCCGTGGGCCGAAAAGTACCGGCCCAAGGGCCTTGCCGACGTGGTCGGCAATGGGGCCGCCGTCACCTCCCTCAAGAAGTGGGCGGCCTCCTGGGAAAACGGCGTGCCCCAGAAGCGCGCGGTCGCGCTGACGGGCAAGCCCGGCACCGGCAAGACATCCACGGCCCTCGCGCTTGCCGGCGACCTCGCCTGGGGCGTCATCGAGCTGAACGCCAGCGATGCGAGGAACGA
>JBGPNV010000308.1:0-3061 GCA_041487695.1 Thermoplasmata archaeon
CTCCCCCGGCACCAACACCGTGCAGGTCGAAGTGACCGACGCGCTTGGCAACACCAACACGACGACACGGACGGTTGTCCGCACGGCGGCAGCCGCTACTGCGCCCACGCCCGCGCCCGGGGGCGGCGGTCTGGAGAGCGTGTTGCTCCTCGTCGTCGGCCTTGCCGCGGGCGCCGTTGTTGGGCTCCTCGTGGGCCGAGGCCGGCGCGCCGCCGCAGGCTTCGAGCCGGTTTCACCGGCAGAGGGGGACCCGACCGCGGCCCCTGTGCGGGCCGAGTCCAAACCCAAGGGGCCGAAAGGACCCCAGGGTCCGGGCCCCCAGCGGCCTTGAGCGCCGCGCGCCCCCTGCAAGTCGCCTCAGGCTTTTCGCCGCCTGCCCGGACGGCGCCCCGCGCGCCCGCGTGCGGCGGCGAGCGCCGGCATGCGCAGGTTGGCCCGTTTGGCTGCGCGCAACGCCTCCGGGTAGCCCGCGTCCGCGTGGCGCACGACGCCGATGCCCGGGTCCGTGGTAAGGACCCGCTCAAGCCGTCGCGCCGCCGCCTCCGTGCCGTCCGCGATCGCGTGCATGCCGGCGTGAGTCGAAAGCCCAATGCCGACGCCGCCGCCGTTGTGGATGTGGACCATGTCGGCGCCTGCGGCGGTGTTCAGCATCGCGTTGAGCAGCGGCCAGTCCGCGATGGCGTCCGAGCCGTCGCGCATCCCCTCGGTCTCTCGGTAGGGCGAGGCGACGGAGCCGGTGTCCAGGTGGTCGCGCGTGATCACGATAGGCGCCGCGAGCGTCCCGTCGGCGACCAGCGTGTTGATCGCGCCGCCGAACTTTGCGCGCTCCCCGAGGCCAAGCCAGCAGACGCGCGCAGGCAGCCCTTCCCAGGGCAGGTGCTTGCGCGCCAGCATGATCCAGTTGGCAAGCTGGACGTTCTTGGGGAAAAGGTCGAGGACGACGTCTTCCGTCGCGCGGATGTCTTCGGGGTCGCCTGAGACCGCAACCCACCGGAAGGGCCCGCGGCCCTCGCAGAACATGGGCCGGATGTAGGCGATCACGAAGCCGGGGTAGCCGAAGGCGTCCCGTACGCCCGCCTTCTTTGCCTGTCCGCGCAGGTTGTTGCCGTAGTCGAAGGCGACCGCGCCGCGCTTCTGCATCGCGAGGATCGCCTTGCAGTGCTCGGCCATCGAAGCCATCGACCGTGAGATGTAGCGCGTGGGGTCGCTGCGGCGCAGCGCCCTTGCCTCCTTCGGGTCCAGCCCCTTCGGGATGTAGCCGTTCAGCTCGTCGTGCGCGCTCGTCTGGTCGGTGACGACATCGGGGACCTTGCGGCGGCGCAGGAGCTCCGGCAAGACCTCGGCGCAGTTGCCGACAAGCGCGACGCTGACGGCTGAGCGCTCGTCGCGCGCGCCCTCGACGACCGCGAGGGCGTCGTCGAGGTCGTCCGTCACAATCTGCACGAACCCGCGGGCCTGGCGCTTCCGCGCGCGCTCGCGGTCGACCTCCACGACGAGAGCGGCCCCGCCGTTCATCGTGATCGCGAGGGGCTGGGCGCCGCCCATGCCGCCAAGGCCCCCCGAGAGGACGAGCCGGCCCTGCAGGGTCCCGCGGAAGTGCTTGCGCGCGACCGCGGCGAAGGTCTCGTAGGTCCCCTGGATGATCCCCTGCGTGCCGATGTAGGCCCACGAGCCGGCGGTCATCTGGCCGTACATCGTGAGGCCGGCCTTCTCGAGTTCGCGGAAGGTCTCCCAATTCGACCAGCGGGGCACGAGGTGGGCGTTCGCGATGAGCACGCGCGGGGCGTCCGTGTGGGTCTTGAAGACCGCGACCGGTCGGCCGGACTGGATGAGGAGGGTCTCGTCCTCTTCGAGGTCGTGGAGCGACGAGACGATCGCATCGAAGTCCTTCCAGCTGCGCGCGGCACGGCCCGTGCCCCCGTAGATGATGAGCTCCTCGGGGATCTCGGCGTTCTCGAGGTTGTTGTAGAGCATGCGCAGGATGGCTTCCTGGCGCCAGCCCTTGCAGCTAAGCTCGAGGCCGCGCGGGGCGCGCAGCGAGGAGGCGGGAGGCGCCCCTTTGACCACGGGACGCCGATGGCGCGGCAGGCTTAAGGGGCTTTGCCGGGGGGTTCGAGGGGCGGCGCGCCAAGGCCCACCACCTCCCGCCGCGCAGCGCCGCTCGCCACCCCTCAAGTCAGGGGTTCGGGAGTCGATTCGCCGGAGCTGGCGTTCGTTTGCGCCGGTCGATTTTAGGCTCGCACCGGGACCTGCGCCCGGCCTTTCGCCGGCTCAAACGCGTACGCGACCGCTGGAGCATTTACTGTGCCTGGCGGTACCTTTGAAATAGGCTGGGCCCAACTCGTCGGAAGGCCGCAAGGCCTGCCGTGCAGCGCCCGGAGACTCCTCGCATGCCCCTGCTTTCCAATCGTTTGGTCGTGGGATCGGTCCTCGGACTTGCCGCCCTAGCCGCCTTCCTCGCCCTCGCCCCCGGGCCTGCCTCGGCGGCCATCGGCATCTCGGGTGACTGGGTCGTCAACTCGAGCCTCTCCTACACGGGCGAGACGATTACCGTCTCCTCCACGAACGGAACGGACGGCAACATCCTCATCATGGGCTCGGGCGACCTCCACCTCGAGGGGACGACGCTCATCGTCCCCTTCAACCGGTCGGTCGACAACCAAGGGTTCCTTGAAGCGCGCAACTCGACGATCCGCGGCACGAACTTCCGACTGTGGCTGCGCGGCGCCGCCACCTTCGAGAACGTGAGCATCGAAAACGCCACCTTCGACGGTGGCTCGGGGCTTTCGGGCACGATCGTGGCCAATGCGAGCGTCTCCTTTGACCGCGTAAGCTGGTCGCGCGGTTGGACGTACCGGGTGTCCTCGGTGCACCTGCGCCTGCCCGTGAACTTCACCAACAACTACCTCGGCCCCGGGACGCAGGTGAGCTATGAGCTCGGCTCCCTCTCGGCTGCGCGCACGATCGAGGTCGCCGGCAACACCTTCGCGCTGGGCTCCGACTACTACAACTGGACCACCGGCCTCACGGTCTCCCCCGTCCAGCATACGGGCACCGTGAC
>JBGPNV010000309.1:0-3044 GCA_041487695.1 Thermoplasmata archaeon
AGGGCGGCGCCGACGAAGGTGAGGAGGGCGCCGACGAGGAAGCCGCCGAGGCTGAGGAGCGAGAGGGCGGCGGCGACGGTGGCGACGGACGCCCAGGTGTCGACGGGGGCGCCTTCCGACTGCATCCTCGAGCCCGCCACGAGGATGAAGAACGCGGGGGCAACGCCGAACGTGAGGATCCACAGGGCGCCGCCGAGGCCGGAGCCGAGCACGGCGGTGAAGATGGCAAGGAAGAAGGAGATGAGGAGGAGGAGCGAGCCGCCGAGCAGGGTGACGATCGAGGCGGTGCGGAGGCGCGAGACGGCGGAAGCGTACCCGGAGGGTTGGGCCCAGCCGGAGTCGAGGGGGGTGCTGGGAGGGGGAGAGGGAGGCGGGTAGTACAAGGGGGAGGGCCCTCGGACGTTGACGGGGTTTGCGCCTTAAACTTTGGTGGGGGAGAAAGCCCCCGAGTTCCCACGACGCGTCAGAGGTCGTCGGGGGGAGAAGGGGGGCGGCGGGCGCGGCGTAGGAGCAGGAAGGCGGCGGTGAGGAAGGCGAGCGCGGCAAGGGCGGTGACGGCGGCGGGGACGGTGAGGAGGCCCTCGTCGGGGGGCAGGCTGCCTTCGCGGGGGGCAGGCGGGGGCGGGGTAGGCTCAGGCAAAGGCGAGGTTAGGATGGAGGCGCCGGAGCGCAGGCGGAAGGGGGTCCACGGTGTGGCGAAGTGGTGGGAGAGGGAGAGGTTGGTGACCGACTCGGTAAGCGAGGTGTCGCCGCCTTCGGCGCGGAGGCGGTCCATGAGGGACTCGACGGTGGCAAGGGCAAGCGGGGTGTCCGTTGCGTTGCAAGGGAGCGCCATGGGGACAAAGGAGTCGGTGACGGAGAACTGGCCCTTGGAGGTGCGGCCTTCGATGGCGATGGAGACGCGGCCGGCGTACGGCCGGAGCCGGCCGTGGGCGGTGATGTCGGAGCCTTTGAAGAGGACGGAGAGGGGAGGGACGGCGACCTCGTAGGCGGGCTCGAAAAAGGTGAGGTTGAGGTCTTGGATCACGGGCTCGGAGACTTCGCTGTAGAAGTCCGAGATCTGGGCGACGACGTCGAGGGCGGGGTCGATGAAGCGGTGGGAGCCGTGGGAGTCGGCCGAGAGGGCGGAGAGGATGTCGATGGAGGCCTCGTAGCCGAGGGCAAGGGTGTGGATGGAGGCGCCCACACCGTTGCGCGTACGGGCAAGGGAGAGGATGCTCTCGCGGTCGGTCGGGGGCACAGTGGGGTTGCCGTCGGTGAGGAGGACGACCATGGGGAGGAGGCCGGGGTCCTCTGTGAGGTCAGTGAGCGACAGGTTGAGGGCGGCGGCGAGGTTGGTCGTCCCGTAGGCGGACTGCGCGTTGATGCGTGACACCGCGCGGGAGATGTTGTCGGCGCTCGCGTATTCGAGGCCGGACGTGAGGGGGACGACGCGGGTGTCGAAGCGCAGGACCTCGAAGCGGTCGTCGGGGGAAAGCTGGTCGAGGATGCCGGCGAAGGCGGCCTTGGCTTGCACGATCTTGTCGCCGGCCATGGAGCCCGAGAAGTCGAGGACGAAGGAGATGGACTTCGGGAGGGGCTCCAGGGCGAGGTCGAGGGAGCCCGGGAAGAAGGCGTAGGTGAAAAAGCCGCCCGACGAGTCGAGGCAGTACGAGACCATCCCTTGGCCGGCGGTGGCCTGGGGGGTGAAGTTGAGGAAGAGGGCGCCGTGGGAAGCGGGGAGGTTGACGTGGGACGCGGCAAGGGCAATATGGCGGGTGCCCACACCGGAAGGCGAGGCGTTGAAGGGCGCGGAGAACTGCACCGTCGTGATGGGGGCGGCAAGGTCGACGGAGGCGTTGAACGAGAAGGCGTCGGAGGGAGTAAGCCCGTCGAGGGGGAGCACGTATCGGTAGGCGGCGCGGGTGGCACGGAGCGTCTGGGCCCACGAGACGACAAGGACACTGCGGTCGTGGGCGGGGACGCGGACGGCAAGCGCGAGCGTCGTGAGGGGCGACCCCTCGGGGGGCGGCGCTTCCGGCAGGGCCGCGAGCCACGAGCCTTCGGCGTTGCTCGCGTTTGGCGCCGTGGGGACGGCGACTTCGGCCTCTTCGACGACCTCGCCGGCGTTAAGGACGGCGAGACGGGTGGCAAGGGCCGCGGCGGGGAAGCGCTGGTGGACGGCGAACCAGGCCTCGGCCTCGCCGGTGTTTACAAGCGTGCGGCGAACTTCCGTGGAAGCCGTCCCGTCGAGGATGGAGACCGAGACGTCGACGGGGAGAAGCGGTTCGGCGGCGGGAGCCGCCGAACCGCCAAGGGGAAGCGAGGTTGTGGCGATGGAGGCGGCAAGGGCCACGCAGGCGAGGGAGAGGATGCGTCGCCTCTGGGCTTGCAAGGGCGGCCCCGCGTGACGAGGGTTGGGGGGAGAAAAGGACTTGCCTAACGAGTACCCAACTTCGTCAACGGGGGGAAGGGGCGCTCGATTGGCCCTTGGCGGGCTGCTGGCCAATTAGCGAGTGCGCCGCTTGGCCCGCCGGTTGACGGCCAGGGCGACGCCGGCAAGGCCGAGGAGCGCGAAGGCCGCGCTGGGGCCGGGCGTGGTGCGCGGCGGCGTGGCCGCGTAGGGGGAGGCAAGCGGCGGGGTTGGAGAGGGAGTCAGCGAGCTCGCGCTGGTCACGCGGACGGGCAGCGGGAGGAGGATGTTCCCGTTCGAAAGCACCGGGGGCACGACGACGACGAGCGACGTATAGTCGGTCACGAAGGCGTACTTGAGGGCGACGGCGACAAGGTCCGAGAGCGCCGCACGGTCGCCAAGGGCCGCCGGTCCGGCGAGGGCGCGAACGCGCTCGAAGGCCCATGCGCGTTCGACGAAGGCGCCCGCCTCGGCGGTGGCAGGGTCGAAGGTCTGGAGGAGGTGAATGGGCCCGTCCGCGGAGGTCGCTGTGACCTCGACCTTGAGGGAGGTCGCACCGGGCGAGAGCGTGCCGGCGGCGGTGAGGTCGGCGCCCTTGAAGGCGCGGGCGAAGTGGACGGAGGTGGGAGGCAGGGCGTCCTCAGTGTACGTG
>JBGPNV010000310.1:0-3028 GCA_041487695.1 Thermoplasmata archaeon
CCCGGGGGTGAGGTGACCCGACCATGGCTGCGCTGCGTGTCACCCTGCTGGACGGCTTCATCGACGAGCCGTCGATCTTCGGCGTCCCCCCGTACATTGCGCCGCAGATGCGCTCGACGGCGGGGGCGGTGTGGGAGGCTGCCCGGGAGACGGGCCGCGAGGTCGACCTCCGCTACCAGACGGTCGAGGACCAGCGACACGACCCGGCCTTGCGGCGCAGGGCAGCGGAGAGCGACCTCCTCCTCATCGTGACGGGCGCGCTCGTCCCGGGGAAGTACCTGCGCGGCCACCCGATCTCCATGCGCGAAATCGACGAAGTGGCCAGCCACTGCCAGGGGACGGCGGTCCTCGGCGGCCCGGTCTCGTACGCGGTGAAGAAAACGGCGTTCGAGCATGTGGACATCTTCGCCGACGGGGACGTCGATGCTGCGGTCAAGGCAATCATGAAAGGGGACGCGGGGCCGCGCCTGCGGGTCTTGCAGCATGGGGGCGCGCGCTCGATCTTGGGCGTGCGTTCGCCCTCCGAGAGGCAGAGGTCGCTCGTGGAGGGCGCGAAGGTCGTCGAGGCGCACCCGGACTTCCCTGAGCCCCTGTTTGTGGAAATCGAGACCTACAAGGGCTGCGTCCGCTACATGAACGGGGGGTGCGCGTTCTGCAGCGATGTGCGCTACGGGGTCCCGAAGTTCCGGACGCCGGAGGCCGTGGGCGAGGAGGTCGCGGCGCTCGCGGCGCTCGGCGTGCGCCACTTCCGCGTGGGTGGCCAGACTTGCATTTACTGCTACGGGTCCAAGGAAGTCGGGGTGAGCGAAACCCCGAAGATCAACCCCGAGGCGATCGACGACCTTTTCCGTGAGGTGCGCCGCGCTGCGGGCGCTGCGCTCAAGGTGCTCCACGTGGACAACGCGAACCCGGCGGTGATCGCGACGCACCCGGGGGAGGCCGACCGCGCAACGCAGGCGCTTGTCGAGCACTGCACGCCCGGCAACATCGTGGCCTTCGGGCTCGAGTCCGTCGACCCGGCGGTCTTCAAAGCCAACAACCTGAACTCGACGCCGGAGCAAATCATCGACGCCGCGACGATTGTGAACCGGCGGGGCCGTGAACGAGGGGAAAACGGGATGCCCAAGCTCCTGCCGGGCCTGAACTTCGTCTGCGGACTGGACGGCGAGACGAAGGCAAGCTACGCGATGAACCTGGAGTTCCTGCGGGAGCTTAAGCGCCGAGGGCTCCTCTTCCGGCGCATCAACATCCGCCAAGTCAACCCGGTGCGGCGCCAATTCTCGTCCAAGGTCCCAAAGGAAACGTTCCGCGCGTTCAAGCAGGCGGTGCGCCAGGAGATCGACAACGCGTGGCTGCAAGAAGTTGCGCCGACAGGGACGGTGCTCACCAATGTCTTCACGGAAGTGCGCGAGGGCCAACTCACCTACGGGCGGCAGGTGGGGACCTACGCGCTGCTTGTGGGGCTTGTCGAGGATGTGCCCATGCGCGCCTTCCTCAACGCGGTGGTCGTCGGGCACGGCTACCGCAGCGTGGGGGCCCTGCGCTTCCCCATCGACATCAACAACCTGACGCTGCGGGCGCTGGAGGAGCTGCCGGGCGTGGGGCGAAAGAGAGCGGCGCGGCTGGCCGTCAAGCGGCCCTTCGGCTCGTTTGGGGCGATCGGCGAGGCGCTCGACGATGCGACGGCCCTTGCGCCGCTTGAGGGGGCGTTTGCCTTCCGCCCGATGTCGAGGGTTGGGCACCGCCGCCCGATGCCTGCCCGATGAAGGAGCGCCCGGCCGCGCGAAAGCCAAGGGCGAACCTTCTTCACCCGCGCCTTGGTTCGGCGCGCTGGCCCGCCTCCCGCGGGCCGAAGGTGGCCGCGTGATCATCCTCATCGGCGTGGGCCACGTCTTCGCAATCCGGGACCGCCTCAAGGAAGAGATCCGCCGCGCGCGGCCCGCGATCGTCTGCCTCGAGCTCGATGCGATCCGCTGGCAGATGCTGAACGAGGAGAAGGCGCGCCGCGCGCGGGGGGAAAAGGCGGCGCGCGCCTCCCTCGACTGGAGGACCGTGGGGCGGGGGGGCCTCATCTTCGCGGCCATCGCTCGGACGCAGGCGCGGCTCGCGAAGACCTTCGGCTCCGTGGTGGGCGACGAGATGCTTGCCGCCAAAGAGGCCGCGGACGAGCTTGGCGCGCAGACGCGCCTCATCGACATGGACACGCGCGAGTTCACGCGCCACTGGATGAGCAAGCTCTCGAGGCGCGAGCGCACGCGGCTCTTCCTCTCGGCCTTCGCGGGGATCTTCGCAAGCCGCAAGCGTGTCGAGAAGGAGCTCAAAGAATACTTCGACGACGAGGACGCGTTTGTCCGCGAGCTTGCCGCGGCGTTCCCCCAAACGAAGAGCGCGCTCATCGACGACCGCAACGCACACATGGCGAAGGGCATCAGGGTGGCGCGCCAGGCGGCGCCCGTCGTCGTGGCCGTCGTGGGTGCCGGCCACCTTGCAGGCATTCGGGAGGAGCTTCTGAAGGGGGGCGCGCCCCCCGAAGACATCCGGCTCGTGACGCTCCAGGAGCTCCGGGAGCCCTCCCGCGAGCCCCCGCACCGGCCCGCCACGAACGCCGAGTTCCAGGTTAGCTTCCCGCCGCCGCCTGGCCCCGGGGGGCCTTGATGGCCCGGAAGAGCTGGACGTACCCCCGCATGCCAGTCCGCCCGAGCCAGGCGGCCGGTAACGTTCGATCCCCGTTTGAATTCCTTTATATATCTAGAAGGCAAGCTTCACCCAACAGGGTGGCATGAACATGCGCAAGGTAACCTCAGTACTGCTCGGCTTGACGCTTGTCCTGTCGGTCCTCCCGTCGTTGGCTTCGGCCTTCGACCCAACGGACCCTCTGGACGGAGCGCGCGACGCCGATGGCGACGGACTTTCGAACTACCAGGAATTCTTGGCCGGGACGGACCCCTCGAACCCCGACAGCGATGGCGGCGGCGTCTATGACGGCTGGGAAGCCTTCTACGGGCTTGACCCGAACTCGCGGGCGGAC
>JBGPNV010000311.1:0-2982 GCA_041487695.1 Thermoplasmata archaeon
CGATCGGGCACATCTCGCCCGACCCCACGGACGGCCTCAACACCTACGAGAGCGCCGAAATCTACCAAGGCCGGCTGTGGTTCCTGTGGAAGACGACCGACACCTCGATCTCCGCGGGAAACTCCGGCGCCGTGAAGGACCTCGACATCGTCGTGCGCTCCTTCGACGGGGCGACGGACACGTGGGACGCGACCTACGAGCTTACCGACCCCTCGAACGTGTACCTCGACTGGATCTCGGACCTCAAGGCCTTTGGCGGCAAGCTCTACGCGGTCTGGGAAGCGTCATACTGGAACCTCTCCAAGATCTACACGCTCGGCAATTTCCCCCAGCACAGCGACATCATGATGCGCGTGTGGGACGGGTCCTCGTGGGGGCCGGCCCAGATGATGAGCCAGCAGGCGGACACCGACGAGGGCGTGAATGTGGAGGACCAGTCGCCGCGCCTTGCCACCTACAACAACCCGGTCTCGGGGCTCCAGGAGCTCTACCTGATTTGGATGCGGGGGTGCCTCCAAGAGAACGGCTGCTCGCCCGACTACGACATCGCGGTGCGGACCTTTAACGGCGCGGCGTGGAGCCTCACGTCCTACATCACCTACGCCAACGACACGGACCAGGACATGTTCCCCTGCATGGTGGAGTTTTCGAACGTGTTCTATGTGTTCTGGGTTTCCGGCGTGAACGTCACGCAGACGCCGGCGGAAAATGTCATCCTCATCGCGGCCTACGGGGACATCCAGTACCGCGCCTACAACGGGCGCGAGTGGTCGGACATCAAGGAGGTCACGCCGCTCTCGTTCCTCGACAACGTCTCGCACCCCGCCTGCGCCGTGTACAACGACCGGCTCTACGCGGCGTGGGAGGCGCCCACAAACCACGACAACGGGTCGACCGAGTGGGACATCACGGTGCGCAACCTCGACTTCAACAAGGTCGAAGTCACAGGCGTCTACGGGGGCGTGGCCGAGAACTACACGGCCCCGGTGAACCTGAGCTTCTACGACACCTCGTTCCCCTTCAACCTCACGGGCCTCAATGGGCTCCTCGGCAACCACCCCGTCGGGTCGGACGCCTGGGGCAACGAGATGTCCCGCGTGCCGCTCGACCTCTCGACGAGCCACGACGCGAAGATCGAGGTCTCGGGGATCGACATCCGCTACTCGTACCACGTGCGCGTCGACATCCGGCAGGCGCTCAACGACCAGATTGCCGCGGAGAAGGGCGACCTCTACGCGACCTCGACCGTCCGGGTGCCCCTCGAACTGGGGATGGAGGGCGGCGCGGGCCGCATCACGATCAACCAGGTCGAGGTCTCCTACCGGATCGACTACCCGCCCACCCTCATCAAGTCGCTCGCGTCGCTGAAGGTGAAGGAGGACTCAGGCGTCGCGCCGCCGATCGACCTCAACTTGTACTTCACCGACGACTGGGACGCCGGCCACCTGCGCTTCGAGATGGGCAACGCGACGAACACGCAGCACGTGTACATCGCGCTCGAGGGGAGCCAGCTCACGATCGGGACCCTGACGCCCAATTGGTGCGGGGTCGCCACCTTCACGGTCACGGCCTATGACCGGAATGCCTACTTCGCGCGCTCGAACAACGCGACGGTGTTCGTCGAGTGCGTGAATGACCCGCCCGAGCTCCAGCCGATCGGCGACATCAACATCTCGGCCGCGCAGGTCTACTCGGGCGACGTGTCGGCCTTCGACCCGGACATCGGCGACCGCCTGACCTTTTCGAGCGACTCGCCGTGGGTGACCATCGACCCTGACACGGGCGCGTTCCGAATCGGCGACAAGGAGGGGACGCCGGACGTCCTCCGCTTCAACATCACGGTAACCGACCTCGCAGGCGCCTCCGATTCGAAAAACGCGACTCTCACGGTCTGGCGGACGACCGACCCCGTGTATTCGGTCTCGCAGCCGACGACGGTCGATTTCCCCTATTGGCTCTTCCTCCTCCTGCTCGGCCCCGTCGTCGGGTACGTCGTCTACCGCGTGCGCGCCCAGCGCCTCGAAGCGGTCGAAGAGGTGCGGGAGGAGATCCAGCGCCAGAAGGACAAGGAAGACCTCAAGGAAATCGAACGGTGATGCAAGGCAGCGCGGCAGAGCGCGGTCTAAAGGTTCTTAAATGGGCGCTCCCGGTTCGAGGCCCGCATGCGAGCGCCCCCTTCCCCCGAGGTCCTTTTCTTCGACATCGGCGGCACGCTCCTCAACTTCAACATCGAGCCTTCGCAGCTCTTTTCCAAGATCCTCAAAGACGAGGGCGTCGAGGTCGAGCCCGCCGCGCTTTACAAGACGATGCGGGCCGTCGAGTCGGACTTCAGGGTCCCCCTGGAGGTCAAGGCCCCGTCGGAGGGGGCCTATTGGCGCACCTACGACGAGAAGATCTTGGCAAGGCTTGGGCTGCGCCCGACCCCGCACGTCCTCGGCGAGGTGGCGCGCCGCTTCCGCACGGAGCTCACGCTTGAGCCTTTCGCGGAGAGCCTCAAGGTCCTCGCCGCCCTCAAGGCGCGGGGCGTCCCGCTCGGCGTGATTTCCAATGCGAGCCACGGAATCCTGGGGGACATCAAGAGGACGGGGCTCGAGCCCTTCTTCCGGCACATCGTCTACTCGCAGGCCGTGGGGGTCGCCAAGCCCGACCCGGCGATCTTCAAGGAGGCGCTCGCCCGCTTTGGCGTGGCGGCCTCGAAGGCGTGGCATATCGGCGACAACCCCGTCGCGGACGTGGACGGGGCGCGGGGCGTTGGGATCCACCCGGTGCTCGTCGACCGTGCGGGGACGCACGCCAAGGTCGGGGCCACGCGCGTGAAGGACCTCAACGGGGTCGTCGACCTCTTGGGGGGTGGCTGACCCCGTGGTCGGAGAGAAGCTCCCCCGGCCCGAGGTCATCTTCTTCGACCTCTTCGGGACGCTCCTCCGCTGGTCGAAGCCGCCGCGCGTTGCCGTCGCCGAGGCGCTGGCGCGCCACGACTAC
>JBGPNV010000312.1:0-2979 GCA_041487695.1 Thermoplasmata archaeon
GAAGGCGGGGGTCCACGACCTTGCCAAGGAGCACAACCCGAAGGACAAGGCCGGGGCGATCAAGCTCGCGATCGAAGGCAACGGGATGGAGATGGGGATCTTCTACAAGGAGGAGCGCGAACCCCTTGTGCTGCATGGCCTGGACGATGAGGTCGGCAAGCTCCTTGGGCTTGCCCGAGTACCCGCGGGCGACGAAGGTCGCGCCCGAGACGATGGCGAGGGCGATCGGGTTGATCGGCTGGTCGACAAGCTCGTAGGGCGTCGAGCCCGTGACGAGCTTGAGCTTCGAGGTGGGCGACGCCTGGCCCTTCGTGAGCCCGTAGATCTCGTTGTCCATGACGATGCAACAGATGTCGGGGTTGCGCCGCGCGGCGTGCGGCAGGTGCCCCATGCCGATCGCGAAGAAGTCCCCGTCGCCCCCGACCGCGATGACCTCAAGCTCGGGGCGCGCCTCCTTGACGCCCGTGGCGATCGGGAGTGCGCGGCCGTGGACGGTGTGGAAGCCGTAGGCGTTTACGAAGTGCGGCGCGCGCGAGGAGCACCCGATCCCGGAGATCATGACGAGGTTTTCCGGTGCGATCTGCTGGGCGGCAAGCGCGCGGTGGAGCGCGTTGAGGACCCCGAAGTCCCCGCAGCCGGGGCACCAGATCGGGTGGAGTTCGGTCTTGTAGTCCTTGGCAGACAGCGTTACGGCGGCGGGCGTGCTCATCGGATCACCTTCTCAAGTCGTGCAACAACCTCGTGAGCGGTAAACACCTGGCCATCGGCCTTCGACACGCTGTGGATCGGGCGCGCGACCTCGCGGCGCAGGAGGCCCGCGAACTGGCCCGTGTAATTCAGCTCGACGACGAAGATCTCGCCTGCCGCCTGGATCGCCCGCAGGAACCGGCCGCGCGGGACCGGGTGCAGCAGCCGGGGGATGGCGATCCCGATGTCCGCGCCCGCCTCGTGCAAGCGGCGCACGGCCTCAAGGGCGGGCCCTCGGGCCGAGCCCCACGCGACGACAAGGTTTTCGGGCGCCTCAGCCCCCCACCACTCGACGTACTTGTCGGCGTCCTCGGCAAGCAGCTCGAGCTTCCGGTAGCGCTTGTGCATCATGCGCATGTGCATCTCGGGCGTGTAACAGGGCGCGCCGGTCTCGTCGTGCTCGATCCCCTCGGCGACGTACTGGCCGGCCTTCGTGCCCGGGATCGCGATCGGCGAGACGCCGTCGTCGGTCATCGTGTAGCGCGAGTACGCCTCGCCCGGGGCGGCGCGCCAGACCTTGCGGTTCTCTGTCTTGAAGCTCGTGAGCGCGCTCGGGGGGACCACGCCCCACCGCTGGGAAAGGGAGAGGTCCATCGCCAGGATCACGGGCATCTGGTAGCGCTCGGCGAGGTTGAACGCCTCGACCGTCATCTCGAAGGCCGACTCCGGCGTCGTGGCCGCCAGCACGATCCGCGGGGCGTCGCCGTGGCCGGAGAAGACCATCGCGTTGAGGTCGCCCTGCTCGTTCTTCGTGGGCATGCCCGTCGACGGGCCCGCGCGCTGTGAGTTCACGACCACGACGGGGATCTCCGCGGCCGTGGCAAGCCCGAGCTCCTCGGCCATGAGCGAAAAGCCCGGCCCCGAGGTCGCCGTCATCGACTTGACGCCGGAGTAGGAGGCGCCAAGCGCAAGGCCGAGCGCCGCAATCTCGTCCTCGGCCTGGATAAACGTCCCCCGCACCCGCGGCAACTCGCGCGCGATCGCCTCGAGGATCGGCGATGCCGGCGTGATCGGGTAGCCTGCGAAGAACCGGCAGCCCCCGGCGATCGCGCCGAGCACGACCGCATCGTTGCCCGTCATCAGGTAGCCCGTGACCTTGTCGGCGCTGCCTGACTTGAGGTCGGGCACGGGCGGGTGGGGGATCTCGAGGTAGGCCTTGCGCGCGGCCCGCAAGACCTGGAGGTTCTGCTCGACGACCTTCTCGCCCTTGCGGGCGAACACTTCCGCAATCGAGGCTTCGATTGTCGCGTCGGGCATGCCGATCGCCGCCGCCAGCGCACCGAGGGCCGCGACGTTCTTGCTCTTCGGGCTGCCAAGCTCGACGGCGAGCTCGCCCATCGGGATCGGGATGTCGAAATACTGCTTGGGGCCCGGCGCCTCGTCCATCGGCGGGTTTGTCGGCGCGTCGCGGATGAGGAAGGCGCCCTCGCGGAGCGCGTGGAAGTGCTCGTCGACCGCTTCCTGGTTGAACGCGAGCATGACGTCGATGGCGTCGCCGGTCGAAAGGACCTCGGGGATCATCGTGCGGACCTGGTACCAGCAGTGGCCGCCGCGGACCTCTGCCGGGTAGGTTTCGTAGGTGAAAACGCTCCGCCGCATCTTGTGGAGGGTCTTGAGGAGAATGTCGCCCGCCGTGATAACGCCTTCACCGGACTCGCCGGCGATGCGCAGGCGGACGTCGTCGCCGGAGACAAGCTTGGAGACTTCAGCGACTTGCTTGCTCTGGACTTCGGGCAGTGACATGCTCGTAGCTCCAGGAAACCCAGCGTTTGGCGAAGTTGGCTGGGGCCGCGAGTTGAATCCAACCGATTTAAGCATTATGTAGCGCGGTTTGAGAAATGGGGCCGCACCTAGACGCCTGCCTGGGGCCGGAACCGAATGGCTCAAGAAGCCTGTTTCAGGGGGGTGGCGCGCGCGCCCGCTCTGGTCCCTTTTGGATTCGGATGATGAACGTGGGGCCCTGCATCGTGATTCCAAGCAGGCGGTGCCCGTTGCGGGGGCACCACTTCTCGAAGTCCGTGGGCGCTTGCGGGTCGTCAGCGAGGACCTCGAGGACGGCGCCCTCGGCAAGGTCGAAGAGCGCGTCGCGTGCGTGGAAAACCGGCAGAGGGCACGGCAAGCCGCACAGGTCGAGGGTGCGCGCGGGGTCAGGCACCTTTGCGCACCTCCAATTCGAAAGCGCCGCCCGGCAGGGGCCGGGGCCCCTCGAGGCCATGGCCGCCGCGGGCGGCA
>JBGPNV010000313.1:0-2977 GCA_041487695.1 Thermoplasmata archaeon
CGGCAAGACCTCCCCGCCCCGCTTCCTCGAGGAGCAGACGGACTTCCTGCGGCCCCAGAAGCGCCGCGAGACCTCGATCATCGTGAGGCACGGCGAGAAGGGTTGGATCGACAACGTCATGCTCACGGAGTCCGAGAACGGCTCCCGCATGGTGAAGGTCTTCGTGCGCGACCAGCGCATCCCCGAGCTTGGCGACAAGTTTGCCTCACGCCACGGACAGAAGGGCGTCATCGGCCTCATCGTCGACCAGCAGGACATGCCCTTCACCTCGGACGGTGTGGTCCCGGACCTCATCATCAACCCCCACGCGATCCCGTCGCGCATGACCGTCGCCCACGTCCTGGAGATGATCGGCGGCAAGGTCGGCTCGATCGAAGGCCGCACGATTACCGGCACCGCGTTCTCCGGCGAGAAAGAGGAAGTCCTGCGCGCAGCGCTCGTGCGCAACGGCTTCACGCACGACGGCAAGGAATACATGTACAACGGCAAGACTGGCGAGCGCTGCGAGACGGAGATCTTCATCGGCGTGATCTACTACCAGAAGCTCCACCACATGGTCTCGGGCAAGATGCACGTCCGCTCCCGCGGGCCCGTGCAGATTCTCACGAGGCAGCCAACCGAGGGGCGCGCGCGGCAAGGCGGCCTGCGGTTCGGTGAAATGGAGCGCGACTGCCTCATCGGCCACGGCGCGGCGATGGTCATCCGCGACAAACTGCTCGACGAGTCCGACGGGACGGTCGAGTACGTGTGCGGCAACCCGAAGTGCGGGCACATCGCGATGCTCGACCGGCGCGGCCAGCTGCGCTGCCCCGTGTGCGGCGAGAACGGCAACATCCACCCCGTGCAGACGAGCTACGCGTTCAAGCTCCTGCGCGACGAGCTCCTTTCCCTCGGCGTTGTCCTGCGCCTCCAACTGGAGGACCTCAAATGATCGCCCGCGACACCGGTGTGCGCAAGCGCATCGCGCAAATCAAGTTCGGGCTCCTCTCGCCCGTCGAAATCCGCAAGATGTCGGCGACGAAGGTCATCACGGCCGACACCTACGACGACGACGGCTTCCCGATCGAGATGGGCCTCATGGACCCCCGCATGGGTGTCATCGAGCCGGGGCTGCGCTGCAAGACCTGCGGGCGCAAGGTCGACGAGTGCCCCGGCCACTTCGGGCACATTGACCTCGCCATGCCCGTGATCCACGTCGGCTACACGAAGCTCATCAAGATGCTCCTGAAGTCCACCTGCCGCGCCTGCGGGCGCCTCCTGCTCACGCCCGAGGCGATCAAGGGCGCGCTCGACGACCTCGAAGAGGTCGACGAACTCATCAGTTCGATGGGCGAGATGGACGCCATCTCGAAGGAGACTTCGAAGGAAGCGGCCAAAATCAAGGTATGCCCCCACTGCGGCGAGGAGCAGCGGAAGGTGACCCTCGACAAGCCGACGACCTTCCGCGAGGACGGCCACAAGCTCACGCCCAAGGAAGTGCGCGAGCGCCTTGAGCGGATGCCCGACGAGGACCTGAGGCCCCTCGCGCTCGACCCGGAAGCCATGCGCCCGGAATGGACCGTGCTCACGGCCCTGCCCGTGCCCCCCGTGACCGTGCGCCCTTCGATCACGCTCGAGTCTGGCGACCGCTCGGAGGACGACCTCACGCACAAGCTCGTCGACGTCCTACGCATCAACCAGCGCTGCCGCGAGAACCGCGACGCGGGCGCCCCCCAGCTCATCGTCGAAGACCTCTGGGAACTCTTGCAGTACCACATCACGACCTACTTCGACAACCAGACCTCGGGCATCCCGCCCGCGCGCCACCGCTCCGGGAGGCCGCTCAAGACGCTCGCGCAGCGCCTCAAGGGGAAGGAAGGGCGCTTCCGTTCGAACCTCTCGGGAAAGCGCGTGAACTTCTCCTCGCGCACCGTCGTCTCGCCCGACCCCTTCATCTCGATCAACGAGGTCGGCATCCCGCTCGAAGTCGCGATGGAGCTCACGATCCCCATCCGGACCACCTCACACAACATGGACCGCGTGCGCGAGCTCGTCAAGCGAGGGCCCGTGGTCTACCCCGGCGTGAACTACGTGATCCGCCCCGACGGGCGGCGCATCAAGCTCACCGACAAGAACGCCGAGACCGTCTCCTCGACCCTGGAGGTCGGGTACGTCGTCGAGCGCCACCTCCAGAAGGGCGACATTGTCCTCTGCAACCGGCAGCCGTCGCTCCACAGGATGTCCATCATGGCGCACGAAGTGCGCATCATGGAGGGCAAGACGTTCCGGTTCAACCTCTGCGTCTGCCCGCCCTACAACGCGGACTTTGACGGCGACGAAATGAACCTCCACGGCCTCCAGTCGGAGGAGGCGCGCGTCGAGGCGCTCATCCTGATGAAGGTCCAGGAGCACATCCTCTCGCCGCGCTTCGGCGGGCCCATCATCGGCGGGATCCACGACCACATCACGGGGATGTTCCTGCTGACGTTCAAGCAGCGGAAGTTCACGGAAGACCAGACGGCGCGGCTCCTCTCGTACATCAACTGGCGCGGCGACCTGCCGGAGCCCGTAAAGACGGTCAATGGCGTCAAATATTGGTCGGGCAAGCAGCTCTTCTCGATGATCCTGCCCAAGGGCCTCGCGATCGAGTACAAGTCGTCGACCTGCGTCAACTGCGACATCTGCGTCAAGACGAAGTGCGACGCGGAAATCGGCGTGGACTCCTGGGTCCAGATCCGCGACGGCATCCTCGAGTGCGGCACGATCGACGAGAAGTCCGTGGGCGCCTTCAAGGGCAAGCTCGTCGACAAGGTCGTACGCAAGTTCGGGCCCGAGCGGGGCAAGCTCTTCCTCGACCAGTTCACGAAGCTGTCGATCGGCACGATCATGGAGGTTGGCTTCTCGACGGGGATCGACGATGAGGACATCCCCGACGAGGCGCGCCGCCAGATCACCGAGAGGCTCGACCTCGCCAAGCGCGAGGTCGACAAGCGCGTCC
>JBGPNV010000314.1:0-2948 GCA_041487695.1 Thermoplasmata archaeon
GACCATCGCCTGGAGCCGCTTGTTCTGGACCACGCCTCCGCCGATGACCACCTCGTCTTTGCGTGCGTGGGCAAGCGCACGCTCCGTGGTCTCGCAGAGCATCGCGAAGCAGGTCTCCTGGATCGAGTAGCAGAGGTCGCCAAGCGCCGCGCCGGACTTGTGGAGTGAAAGGGCCGCCGTGAGGATCCCCGAAAACGCGAGGTCCATCCCCTTCACGGAGTAGGGCAGCTCGAGGTACCTGGTCCCGCCCCGCGCGAGCGCCTCGACCTTGGGCCCTCCCGGGAAGGTAAGACCGACTTCGAGCGCGAACTTGTCGAGCATGTTGCCAAGGCCCACGTCGAGCGTCTCGCCAAAGACCCGGTACCTGCCGGCGGCGTACGCGATGATCTGCGTGTTCCCGCCCGAGGCATAGAGGAGAAGCGGGTCGGTGGCGTTGGTAAGGACGCGCCCGACCTCGAGGTGCGAGACGCAGTGGTTCACGCCGACGAGTGGCAGGTCGAATGAGATGGCAAGGGCCCTCGCGGTCGTGGCGGCGGTGCGCAGGCACGGGCCCAAGCCCGGACCCTGGGAGAAGCACACCACGTCGATGTCGCTGGGCCGCAGGCCCGATTCCTCGAAGGCGGCCTTGAGGAGCGCGGGGAACAGGTCTGCGTGGTGTTCGGCCGCCTCGCGCGGGTGGATGCCCCCCTTGGCGGGGCGGAACATGTCGGAGCGGTTGGCGAGAATCTCGAAGGGCTCGCCTTCGGCGCCCCGGACGATGCCAACACCCGCGGTGTGGGCGGTCCCTTCGATGCCCACGGCCGTTACCGCGCGCTCGCTTCGGCCCTTCATGCAACGCGCGGCCAGGCACCTCCGGCGGAAATACGTTTGGAGGGCCGGGCGAACCTTTTTTTTGGAGACCCCATGATTCGGGGGGGTCAGGCGGGCGGGAGGAAAAGGGACGTGGACGACGCGTGGATCCTCGACACCCACGCCTTTGCCTTCTCGCCGGCTTTCGTGCGCGAAAGCGGCCTGCCGCAGAAGCTCGACGGCACCTTCGACGCGCTCGTCGAGGACATGGACCGCGCCGGCGTGAAGCGCACGATCGCCACGATGTTCGTCACGGCCAACGACGACCTCTTCGAGTCTGTGGCCGCTGGCCTCAAACGGCACCCCGGCCGGTTGGCCGCGCAGCTGAACATCCCGCCGAACCGCCCGCAGTGGGCGGCTTCGAACTTGCGGGTGGCCAAGGACGACCTGCGGATCGCGGGCGCACGCGCGGCGCCGTCGCTCTTCAAGCTCCACCCGGTCGACGAATCGCTCGAGCAGGTCTGGGACGCCTGCGAGGCGGCGCGCCTGCCCGTCCAGCTCGTCGTCGACGGGTCGAAGTTCTGCGAGCCCCGCACGTTCACGATCCTCGCGCGGGAACGGCCCGAGCTCGCGCTCGTCCTTTCGCTGGCGAGCGCGCGGCACCGCGACGGGCTTGCCGCGATTGCCAGGCAGCCTCGGGTCTTCTTTCAGCTGCCCGCCTTGCTTGACGGTGAGGTCCGCGGGAGGGCGCCCTCGCTCCTTCGGTGGGCGCTCCGGCACCTGCCCGCCGACCGCCTCATGTTCGGTTCTGACCGGCTTGGGCGCGAGGCAAGCTACTTCGCGAAGGTCGAGGCGCTCCAACAGGTACCGCCGGGCGTGCGGCGTCAGGTCGCGCGCGAGACGGCCCTCGAGGTCTATGGCGCGCGGCTCCCCTCTTGGCGCGGCCCTTGAGGTGGCCGCAACCTTCATCGCGGGCCCGGGGGCATTGGGCGCCCTGTCGCCCCATGGACCTCCAGATTGTGTGCGCGCAGTGCGGGACGGAATTCACCGCCTCGGCCGACGAGGCCACCTGGGCCTGTTCTTCCTGCGGCCACGAAATTGCCAATGTCCGGTACCCGTTCCTCACGCGGCGCGTCGCGGACGCCAAAGCGCACCGGTCCGAGACCGACTGGGAAGGGATGTTCGATGAAGTCCTCAAGGCGGCGCACGAGAAGGTGCTCGCACTCGAGGCCCGCGTCGCGCGGCTCGAGGCGGACAAGCGTCGCCTCAAAGGCCCACCGCCGCAAGGCGACTGACGGCGCTTCTCTCGCCCCGCAGCTGCCGGCCTGCCATTCCGGGCGGGCGCCTGGGCGCCAAAAAGTCAAATAGCCTCGATAGGGTCGCGAGCGCGGGGTTCTCGGCTGCCGGGTAACTCGGCGAATGGCCCGAGTGCTGCCGGGGCACCCTCGATCGCCCCCCGGGCACCCCTTGCCGATGTGGACCTCCTCCGCGCGGCGGAGCGCAGCGGGGTCATTTTCTTCTCGTACGACGAGGGCTCAAGGCGGCTCGTCCTTAGCGAGTCGAGCCGGACTCTCCTCGGGTATTCGAGCCAGGAGATCGTCGCCGACCCCGCGGCGCTGCCGCGGCTGCTCGGAAAGGAGGGGATGGCTGCCCTTTGGGCGGCGACCCAGGAGGTGCGCAAGGGGGCCGTCGACCGCGCGCAGACGGTGCTGCCGGCGCAAGCGCGCGACGGGCGCGCCCTTTGGGTCCAATGCACGATCTTCGGGGTGCGTGACGCCGCCGGCCACGTGACCGGCTGGGAAGGCGTCGCGATGGATGCGACGGAACTTGTAGGCGCCCGCCGAGCGGCCGAGGAGGCAAAGGAGGTCTTCCGACTCATGTTCGACGAGGGGCCCCTGGCGGCCATGCTCTGGGACCCCACGACGCTCACGATCCGCCGCGCGAACGCGCGCGCCGCCGAACTCTTCGGCCTGGCGCGAAGCGACCTGGAGGGCGCGTTCATCTCGGAGTTCATCCCGCCCTCGGAGTGGCCGCGCATCCAGGAGCACGTCGCCAAGGCGGCCAACGTGAAGGGCGTCACCTACCTCCAGCGCACCTCCTGCCGGAAAGCCGACGGCACCGTGTTCCCCGTCCAGACGGCCGGGGTGAGCCTCGAGATC
>JBGPNV010000315.1:0-2947 GCA_041487695.1 Thermoplasmata archaeon
CGACACCTCGGCGCCTTGGGTCCGCCTCGCGGGTCCCTTCAACGGCGCCGTCTTGCCCACCCCCTACGTCACGGTGACGGGATGGACGGAGCCCGGCGCGAGCGTGAGCGTGAGCGGGTTTGCCGGCACGGTCTTTGCAAGCGGGTACTTCCAATTCGCGGTCCCGATCCTCGAGGGGGGCAACTGGCTCCTTGCAAGCGCCACGGACGCGGCCGGAAACACGGGGTACTCGAACTATGTCTATGTCACCTACACGAACCCCCAGCGGCTCCTCGACGCGGAGCGCGCGCAGGCCGGGCGGACGGGCTTCCAGGACGTGATGAACGTCGAGAGCGTGAATTACGGGAGCGGGTGGTGGCCCCAGATGGAGACGGACCGCAACGGGAACGCCTTCAACCTGTGGTACGAGACGGTGAACGGCGCCGACCACGCCTATGTGAACCGCTACACGAACGGGACGGGCTGGGGCACGCCGATCGAGCTGCAGGCGGAGGAAGGGAACCTCTGGGGCGCCCCGCGGATGGCTTTGGACGCCGGCGGGAACCTGAGCATCCTTTGGGTCATCTACGACTACGCGGGCAACTGGGCGCACGTTTGGGTGGAATTCTACACGGTCGTCTACGGGTGGGACGGGCCCTACCGCGTCGACAGCGCGGAACGCTTCGCGTTCTGGCCGGACACGGGCGTCAACCCCGCGACCGTTCGGCACTTCCTCGTGTGGCAGCAGCGCGACGAGAACACGGGCAACTACTCGATCTACGGCCGCTATTTCTCGGCGTCGGGCTACTTCTGGACCGGGCCCGCCCGCATCGAGACGGCGGTGGGCAGCAACGACCTGCCGCGGATCGCCTTCGACGTGGCGGGTCACGGCTATACCTCCTTCCGCAACAACAACGGGACGGCGGTCAACCTCGCGATGGCGCGGTGGAACGGGGCCTCCTGGAACGGGACGCAGATTCTCCAGGCGGTGCCGACGATCCAATGGAACGCGCCCTTGGCGGTGGACGCGGGAGGCAATGTCACGATCGCGTGGGAGAATTACACGACGGTGACCAACTTCCTGGCAGGCCGCTACTATTCGAACGAGACGTGGTCGGGCCAGACGCTTGTCTGGGCCGATTCCTGGAATTGGGACCCCGAGGTCCTTGCCGACAACAGCGGGCGCGCGTTCATCGCCTTTACCGCGACTGTTTCGGGCCAGGCGAGCGCCTACGTTTCGGTGGCGCTAGCGGGCCGCGCGCCGGGCGCTGCGGTCGCCGTGGACCAAACCTACGCCGACGGGGCGGGCGGCCCGAAGCTGTCGACCGGTTGGGGCGGCTCGCCGGTGCGCGTGCACTTCGACGAATACGTCAACGGGAGTTGGCGCCCGCTGATGCGGGAGTACAACATGGGGAACGACACGTGGAACCCCATCGTGAGCCTGGGCGGCGCGCAGCCGGGGCACATCCCCGACATGGCGCCGATGCCCGACGGGGGCTTCTGGGCGACCTACATGGAGGAGAACGCGACGCTCGGGATCAGCCAAACGGTGGCGCGGCGGTTCGTGCCGCTCGACCTCACCCCGCCGACCCTCTCGATCACGACGCCGATAAACGGCGCGACGGTGAACACCTCGTACGTGGAGGTCCGCGGCCTTGCGGAAGTCGGCGCCCGCGTATGGGTGAACAACATCGAGCTTGCCGTGGCGCCAAACGGCTCCTTTGCCGTCGTTGTGCCGCTGATGAACGGGTCGAACCTCATCACCGCGCGCGCGCAGGACATCAACGGGAACATCCAGAACCGCACGGTGAACGTGACCTTTGCAGACCCCGCGAGGGCGCTCATCGACAGCCTCACGGCGCAGAACCAGGCGCTGCAGAACCAGCTCAACCTGACGAACTCGACGCTGTGGGCCGCGCTTGCGGGCCAGAACTCGAGCCTGCTTGCGCAAATCGCGGCGACCAACGCGACGCTCGCGGCGGCAATCGCGGCGGGCGACAGCGCGCTGCTTGCCCAGCTGCTCGCGCAAAACGCGTCCCTCATCCAGGCGATCGGGACCCTCAATGCGACCCTGCTCGCGCAGCTCGCGGCCGGCGACGCGGCGCTCACCGCGCAGATCGCGGCCACGAACGCGTCCCTCCTTGCACAGCTGGCGGCCGGCGACGCCGCGTTAACCGCGCAGATCGCCGCCACCAACGCATCTCTCCTTGCGAAACTGGCGGCCCAGAACAGCGCGCTGCTTGCGGACATCGCCTCGACGAACGCGACGCTCTTTAGCAAGCTCGCGGCTGTGAACTCGAGCCTCGTCAACGCGCTGGCGGCCCAAGACGCGGCCCTGCTCGCGTCGATTGCGGCCGGCGACGCCGCGCTCACGGCGCAGATCGGGGCGACGAACGCCTCGCTCCTCGCGTCCCTGGCGGCGCAGAACGCCACCCTGCGGGGCCTCATCGCGGACACGAACCTCACGCTGCTCGCTTCGCTCGCGGCACAAAACGGCGACCTCCTGGCCCGCATCGGCGCCACGAACGCCACCCTGCTCGCCCAGCTTGCGGCCACGAACGCGACGCTCTGGGCGAAGCTCACGGCCGACGGCGGGGCGCTGTGGGACGGGATCAACGCGACGGCGCGCACGAGCGCGGAGACGAACACGGCCCAGAACACCACGCTCGCGACGACCCAAAGTGAACTCGAGAACGCGAGGGCCGCGGCGGCCTCGGCGGGGACGTTGGCGATGGTAGGCCTTCTCCTTGGCCTTGTCGGCATCGCGGTCGCCGGGCTCGCGATCGTCATGTCCAGGAAGCGGCCGCCGCAAATGCCCCAGGTGGACGGGCACACGCCGCCGCCGAGGGTGGAAGGCGTGGAGGTCGTCGACGTCGTGGAGGTCAAGCCCTCGGCGCCGAACCACGGCCACTCGATGGGCGCCGAAGGCGAGATCCCGAGCGGGGCCGAGACGGAACAAGGCCACGCG
>JBGPNV010000316.1:0-2935 GCA_041487695.1 Thermoplasmata archaeon
CGCTGACGGTGACCGAATGGAACCTCGCGCCATTGTCCGACCAGGTCAAGAACGACCAGCGGAGGTCCCCGGCAGGTTGGGGGGAATCGGCGCCAATCGTGTGGAACACGCCCGGTGCCCACCAAAAGGACGCGGGCGAGGGAAATGGCGCGCCGTCGACCCGGACTTCGAGCCCGGGGGGGCCGGTCTCGAGGCTCACGTGGTATTCGGTGGCGTAGGTGGCCGTAAGGCTGAAGGAGCCGCTCGCAGAGACCGTCTGGTTGGACGCGCCTCCGTTTGACCAATTGGCGAACACATAGCGCAGGTCCCCCGCGGGCTGGGGGCTCGGGGCTTCCACCTCATGCGAGCTGCCTGATAGCCACCAGAGCGAGGCCGGCGTCGGGTACCGGATTCCATCCACGAGCACGTCGAGGCCCGTGGGTGAGGAGAACAGTTCGGCGAGCTGCTCCACGGTGAATTGCGCCGTCAGGTTGAGCGGGGCCGTAACAAGGACAAAGTGGCGCGGCGCGCCGCCGTCGGACCACGCGATAAACTGGTAGCGGTTGGTCCCGAACGCCTGGGGCGTCTGGACATCAAAGGTATGGTTCGACCCGTCACCCCACCAAAAGGACACGGGCGCGCCAACCGTGACGCCGTCCACGACAAGTTGCCTGCCCGACGGCGTCGTCGCGACCCTCACGCGGTGCTCCTCGTTGAACGCCGCGCTCAGGTTGAAGGGGCCGGCGACGATGACCGCGTGGTTGATCGCGCGGCCGTCCGACCAGCTCGCGAAGAGGTAGCGTGTGTCCCCGTCGACCTGGGGGGAGGTGATGTTCAAGTCGTGCCTCGACCCGGGCACCCACCAAAAGGCGAGGGGGGCGGCCTCGCTGACCCCGTCGACCGTGAGGGGGCGGCCGGGGGGGACCGTCGTCAGCTGGACCAAGTGCTCGGTCGAGAAGTTTGCCCGCAGGTTGAGGGGGCCGGAAATCCGGAGCGAACGGTTGACCGCGCCGTCGTCCGACCAGTTCAGGAAAACGTATCGCGTACCGCCCACGAACTGAGGCGAGCTGACGTTCAATATGTGGTCCGAGTCGGCCGCCCACCAAAACGAGAGGGGGGCCGGTGCCGAGACGTTGTCGACCACAAGGTCGCGGCCCGCGGGTAGGGTCGTGAGCCTCACGGAGTGTTCCGTTGCGAAGTTCGCGGTGAGGTTGAGCGGCCCGGACATCAGGATCGTGCGGTTGGTCGCCCCCGCGTCGGACCAATTCAAGAAGACGTAGCGTGTGTCGTTGACCACCTGCGGGGAATCGACGCTAAGGTAATGGGTCGAGCCGTCGGCCCACCAAACCGCTTGCGGACCTGGCAGACTGGCGCTGTCGAGCACAAGGGCGCGCCCGGGGGGCGACGTTTTCAGGTCGACCAAGTGCTCGAGGGTGAACGTCGCGGTGATATTCAGGGGGCCGTCCACGGTGACCGTGCGGTTCATCGGCCCGCCGTCCGACCAGCCCGAGAAGGAATAGCGCGAGCCATTCACCCCCTGGGGCGAAGTGATGTTGAGGGCGTGCGACGAGCCGTTCACCCACCAGTAGGATTGGGGCGAGGAAACCACCACGCCGTCCACCGTCAGATTGCGGTCCTGCGGGTTGGCCGTGATGTTGACCCGGTGCTGGGTGGAGAAGGAGGCGACGAACACCCCGCCGACATAGCAGCGGGTCGTGTGGTTCTGCGTGCCGCCGTCGGACCAGTTTTCAAAGACGTACCGCGTGTCGTTCGACCCCTGGGGGGAGGGCGCAAACAGGGTCAGGTTCGTCCGGCCGGTGCAGTTCAGGGTCGCGTTGGAGGAGACCCGGCTCCGATTCAGTTCGAGTTCAAGGCCGGGGGGGTCCGAGAGCACCCGCACCTCGCCCTGCGACGGGAAGGCTATCTGGCCCAGGACCCCGTCATTCGAGCCCGCGTAGGTCCGCTGGTAGGAGGAATTGGAAACCGGGAAGTCGGAGGAGGCGCTCACCCCGCCGAAATAGGCCGTCCGGTTCGCGTCCACATCGACGCTGAGGAGCCAGTCACGCCCCGAGCCCCCGACAAAGGACCCGTAAAGGAGGTCGCTGCCCGCTGCATTGAGGATGGCGAGGTAGCCGTCTTCGGCTCCCGAATTCGTCCAGTTCACGGCGTCGGGCGTAACCGGGGCGCCACGGCTCGCGTGCCCCGCCACATAGGCCTCATCGGCCGAGTTCACGGCGAGGTCGAGGCCGGCCGCGCCCAGGAACGTCGAATAGACGAGCGCCGTCCCATTGGCATTGAACTTTGCGACAAACGTCCCGTTGCTCGCGTTCGTGTCGTAGGCGCCCGATGTACTTGGGAAGTTCGAGGAGTCCGTGAGCCCCATGACGTACGCGGTCCCGTTGGCCCCGAGGTCGAGACTGTAGATGTCCTCGTCGGTCGACCCTCCCACGAACGTAGAATACGCAAGCGCGGAGCCGTCCGCCGAGAGCTTTGCCAGGAAACCGTCCCTCGTGCCGTCCAACTGCGTGTCATAGGCGCCCGCCGTGGTCGGGAAGTCCGACGAACCGGTCCCGCCCGCGACGAACACCTGACCGGAGGCGTCCACCTCGACGGCATTGGCGAAGTCATCGCCCCCCGTCCCGCTGAGGTAGGTGCTGAACTCGAGGGTATCTCCATTCGGCGCGATCTTGGTCACGAATGCGGCGTCCCCGGTGGCAAGCCTGGCGGGGTCGAAGGCGAGGCTCCCGTTCGTCGTTGGGAAGTCGTTGGAGCCCGTCTCACCGACCACGTACGCGTTGCCGGCACTGTCGGCGGCCAGGTCGAAGGCCCGGTCCCCACTCGAACCCCCAAGGAAGGTCGAATACGCCAGGAAGCCCCCGTTCGCCGAAAGCCGCGCCACAAAGACGTCGGCTGCTGTGGAATTGCCTGTGTCCAGCGTGACATTCGAAGGCAGCGA
>JBGPNV010000317.1:0-2931 GCA_041487695.1 Thermoplasmata archaeon
CGCCCCTCGAAGTCCGCGCGCATCACGACCGAGGTCGTGGCGCCCGGCGTGTCGACCCAGAGGCCGTTCGCCGTCCGCACGAAGGTCGCGCCGCCGTCCACCGACGCCCAGAGCTTCATCGCCCCGGGGCCCACGACCGTCGCCGTGACTCGCAGCGCGTCGGGCGCGTCGGCGAGCGCGACCGCGTCGCTCACATACTGGCCCGAATCGTGCGTCCCCACAAAGTCGAAGAGCGCGCCTTGGATCCGCGACCGGTTCGTCCCTGCGGTGAGATTGATGTCGTACTGCAGGAACCGCTGCGAGGGCGTTGAAAGCGTCGAGTCGTCGCTAAGGACGCTCTCCGTCGGGGTGTACGTGATCCCGGTCCCCGAGGAACGCAGGGCGAGCGTGGCCGTGACGCCAGTCCCCACCGAGACGTTCGCCTGGAAGCGTGCAAGCGCGCGCGGCACGTCGTCGGCCGTGAGCCTCGCGCCCGTCGAGTACAGGTCCGCTGCGCTCTTGGCAAGGCCGAGCTGCGAGCCTGCGGTCCCCGTCCCGGCGTAGAGCAGGTAGAGGGTCCGGCCGAGTGCGGCCGGCGCAGGGTCCGAGACGAAGTTCTGTTCCCACGAGGCCGCGCTGCGGTTCACGACCGCTCCAAGCTTCGTCCACGAGGTCCCGCCGTTCAACGAGGTCGCCGCACACACGCGGTACCCGACCGGCGGCGCGGAGCACGAGTAGTAGAGCACGAGCGTCGCGCCGATTTCGATCATCTTGCCCGGCTGCGCGTCGTCCTGGTCGGGCCCCCCGGGCGTCCTTGCAAGCACCGGGTTGCCGCCGAAGCGCGTCCAGTTGACGCCGTCCAGCGAGGTCGCCATCCCGATCGAGTTGCCCCCGCCCGTGAGCGTCGAGGTCCCGCCGTACCACATGCGGTAGAGTCCGGCTCGCTCGTCGAAGACCACCCGGGCCGCGTCCCCGGCATAGGCCGAGTCCCAGCCCCCGCCCGACCCGGCAAGAACCGCGCCCGTCCGCGTCCAGTTGACGCCGTCGGGCGAGGTCGCTCGCGCCAGCTTGTACTGTGTGAGGCTTGACCAGGCCGTGTAATACATGAGGTAGCCCGTCCCCATCGGGTCGGCAAGCACATAGGCGTGCGAGATCCCGTACGCCTCGTCGCCTTGCAAGGACGCGTTGAAAACGGGCGCGGCGAGGAAGCTCCACGTCCGCAGGTTGCTCGAGGTCGCCATGCCAAAGGAGGCGCCTGCGAGGCCCGCCTGCGCGTTCACCGTGGCATACAGCCGGTACTCACCGCTCCCCATGTCCAGGACCTGCGGCTGGCTGATGTAGGCCGCGCGGTAGGTCGCGGCCGCGAGCGGCACGACCGGGTTCCCGGGCTCCTTCGTGAAGGTCCCAAAGTCCGGCGCGCCGCCAAGGAGGTCGACGGTCGCCGTGAAGGTGCCGGCTTTGAAGGTCGCGTTCGTGCGGCCAAGCTGCGAGGCGCTGCCGCTGTTGCCGGCATAGAACACGGAGAAAAGGCTGTCCGAGAGCACCGGCGCCGGGTCCGACACGAATGCGGCCTCAAACGCAGCCGCGCTGTTGTTGATGACCGCGCCGCGCTTCGCCCACGTCGTCCCGTCCGTCGAGTCGGCGAGGCAGATGTGGTAGCCGACCGGGGGCGCGTTGCACGAGTAGTAGAAGGCGATTTTCGCACCGAGGAAGATCATCTTGCCCGGCTGGATGTCGTCTTGGTCGATTCCGCCGGCCGTCCGGGTCATGACGGGGTTCAAGGGGTAGCGGGTCCAGGTCACCCCGTCGGGCGAATAGGCAAGGCCGAGCGCGTTGCCGCCGCCCGTCGTGACCGCCGTCCCCGCGTAGTACAAGAGCCAAAGCCGGCTCGCCGGGTCGTAGCCCACGAACGCGGGGTGCCCCACGGCAAAGGATTCCCAGCCGGTGCCCGTCGGCCCGAGGACCTGTCCCGTCCTTGTCCAGGTCACACCGTCCGGCGAGGTCGCCCGCGCCAGCGTGAAGGCCGTTCCGGTGCCCCACGCGGTATAGTACATGATAAAGCCGGAGCCCGAGGGGTTCTGCACCACGTAGGGGTGCGTGATCGCAAAGCCCTCGATCCCCGTGCCCGTCGTGTTCATCACCGTGTTCGCGTCGAACGTCCAGGTTGCCAGGTCCGTCGAGGTCGCGCGCGCGAAGCTCGAAGTCTGGATCGTGTTGGCCGTATCCACGGTGACGTAGAGCCACCACACCGCGCCCACTTTGAGGATGAACGGCTGGCTGATGTACGCGGAGCGGTAGGTCGAGGCCACCACGGGCACCACGGGGTTCGCCCCCGACTTCGGCAGCGTCGCGCTCTCAGGGAGCGTCTTGTAGGCCGCGTTCTCCAGTGCGAGCCCCGACTGCGTCCGCTGACCCGTCGTGCCCGTCGGCATGTCGGCCGCCTGGATCCCGACGCTCACCGCGTCGACCACGGGGGGATTCACCCGGTCCGACGCGTTGAGACGCACGCGCAGCCGCGCCTGTGGCAGGTCAAGGCTCGTAAAAGGGATCCTCGAGCCCGAGGTCAGGTTCGCAAGGAGGGCCGTGCCGTTTACCCACAGCAGGTCGATCTGGATGTCGCCGGCGGTTGCCAGGCGCCCGGATGCCCACACCCAGCCCCAGGGCGCGCCCGTCGCGTTGATCACCGGCGTCGTGTAGTTGCCCGAGGCGCCTCCCGTAAGGACAAGCTGCCCGCCCTGGACGGCCGTGCCGCTGTGCGTGCCCCCGCCGAAGGCGTTCGAGCCGTCGAAGCGCTGGGCCGTGGGAGAGAAGGCGTCGAGCGTCAGGTTGCCCGTGCCCACCGTGAGGTTCGCGAGCAGCGCCGCGGCCGAGAATTCCGGCGTCGAGCTGCGCGAGCCGTTCGCGAATGCATTGGTCGAAGCCGGCGTGAGCCTCAGCGTGACGCCGTCCAGC
>JBGPNV010000318.1:0-2929 GCA_041487695.1 Thermoplasmata archaeon
AACGTCCACCCGGCCAAGGCGGAAGTGCGCTTCCGAGACGAGAAGGTCCTCGCGACATTCGTCGAAGAGGCCCTCGCCTCGACGCTTGAAAGCCAGGCCGCCGTCGCGACCGGGCCGCTGCGCGGCTACGCGTCGGAGGCCCCGGCGGCCACCTCCGCGACCGCAGCCCACACGACCCACCACACAACCCACCCCACGGCATCGCCGCCGGCGCCCGCGCCGGCCCCGGCCTATCAGTCGGCCCTCGCTCAGGTCGCGCTCGGCCTCGCAGGGCTCGAACCGCAAGCGGCCATCGACAAACTGCGGGCATCCTTCGACGCCGCCCGCAAAGGGGGCACGAGGCCCACGGTCCCCTGGCTTGAGCCCCTCGGCCAAATCGGGGACAAGTACATCGTCGCTCGCACGGCCGAGGGGCTTGCCGTCGTCGACCAGCACGCCGCCGCCGAGCGCTACACGTACGAAGCGCTCGGCGACTCGCTTGCCGCCGGCGCCGTCGAAGTCCAGCTGCTCATCGACCCCGTCGTGCTCGAGCTCCACCCGCGCGAAGTCGACATGGCCGTCGAGCGCGCCTCGTCCCTCAAGGCCGTGGGCTTCGAAGTCGAGCGCTTCGGCGCGCGGCAGCTTCGCGTGAGTTCGGTCCCCGCGCTGCTTGCCGACCACGCCGACGCGGGGCTCCTCCACGACATCCTCACGGAGGCCCTCCACGACGCGGGCCCCTCGCCCGACGCGGAACTCATCGACCGCATCGTTGCCGTCTCGGCGTGCCACTATTCCCTGCGGGCCGGCGAGGCCGTCGACTTCCGCGGGATGGCGCGCGTGATCGAGAACCTGTACAAGTGCCGCAACCCTTTCCACTGCATCCACGGGCGGCCCACGGTGATCGTGACGCCGCTTGCGGACCTCGACCGCATGTTCAAGCGGACGGGGGCGGGGTAGTCCGCGCCACCATCAAGAAGGCGACAGGGCAACAAACCACGCACCCTTCAAGCAGCCTCGCCGGCAAGGCTTATCGTCCCGCCCGCCGCAAATCGTGGACGGGGGTTTCTTTCCGGCATTCCTCAAGTTCCCAAAATTGCCGGCGATGTCCAGGTTTCCTCCGCGTACCCTCGCTTTGCTTGTCGCAATCGCGGTCACTGCGGGGCTCTCGACGACGGTTGCTATCACCCAAACCAGCCGCGGGCCTGAGGGGCAGGGTGCCGCCTACAATGTCACGTTCGAGGAAACCCTGCTCGATGTTGGCAACGGAGGCGGGTGGGCTCGCTACGGCGCCGCTTTCGATTTGTATTTCAATGTCACCGACATGAACTTGACGTCCGTTTCCTTTACGTTTGCCTGGTCGGACACGGTGGGCTCGCCGATCCGAGACCCCACCGTCCAGCTCACGCTGAAAGCCCCCAACGGCACCGTCATTTACGACGGGCCCGCGCCCGCGACGCAGACAACCTGGACGACACTCGTGAACTCCATGCCCCAGAGTGCGACCGTGCGATCGCATTCGCCCGAGGAGGCCATCGCCAAGGCGGCGCCCGCCCTCAACCAGACTCTCGGGACGGGCCTTTGGAATTGGACCCTCAAGGTCGGGGACATGCCCTTTGCACGCAACCAAATCCGGTCGGGGATCAACTTCAACGACGGATACGGCTGGTCTTGGATGAACGGAACCGCCAATGCTTTGGCCCCGTAGGCGAAATTGGAGCCACCGAGAAGGCCGATCACCGGTTGGGGTTGCGCCGGCCGCCCGGCTTCGAGGACCCTTCCTTCAGGTACTCGTCAATGTGCTCAATCGCGGCCTTTAGCCCCTCGCGCGTGGCCTCGGCGTCCACCGCCTGGCTCCCCTCGGCCTCCACAAGCTCCTTCGCGTACTCTTTGAGGTAAGCCATCGTCTGGCTCCCGTCTTTGCGCATCGCCGCGTCGAAGAACGCCTTGGACCCGGCGCGGTTGTCCTCGAGGTCCAAGCACAGCGATGCGAGGACCATCACCTCGATGTCCTGGAAGTTCTTGAGGTGCACCTCAAAGGCGTCCACCGCGCCGCCGAAGTCCCCCGCCGACATCCGCGCGACCCCGAGGAGGTAATGGACCTCCGGCAGCGGGCGCTTGCCTTTCGCCGCGTGCTCGTAGGCGGTCACCGCCTCGCCGAACCGCAGGGCCGCCGAGAGCGCGTTGCCGTAGAGCATCCACATGATCTCGTCTTCGGGCTTTGTGGCAAGCGTCCGCTTGTAATAGGCGAGCGCCTCCTCGAGTTCCTCAGGCGTGGGCTTCCGGTCCATCGGAGTCAAGGATTGCGGGGGAGGCGCAGGACGTATAAAACGATTCACGGGGCCCGGGCCGCGGCCTTACCGTGGCGGGGTGAGCAGCAGCGCCGTGCGCTCAAAGCGCTCTCGCTAAACAAGAAAAAAACACAGACGGGGCCTTTCGGCCCCGGAAGGGAAAAGAAAGGGGTGCTTCAGAGCACCGGCATCAGGGACGGCGCAACGAGTCGGGCGTGCAGGGTGAACGCGTACCCGGTCTCGAGGATGCCGTCACCGTCGGAGTCCGACGGGGTGCCTTGGTTGCCGTTGTTCTGGCCTGATCCCTGGCCGTTGCCCTGGCCTTGACCCGCGCCCTGGCCTGCGCCCTGGCCCTGGCCGTTGCCCTGGCCCTGGCCCTGGCCGCTGCCCGAGCCGGAGCCCTGGCCGCTGCCGGAGCCGCTGCCCTGGCCCATCCCGCCGCTAACCGGGCTGCCCGTGCCGCCCTCGCCGTTCTGGAAGCCGCCAGTCGGGTCCGTGTTCAGGTTGTCCGCCTGGAGCGGGTTCGGGTCGGCCGAGTCGATCTTGCCGTCGCCGTCCGTGTCGGGGTTGAAGGGGTTCGTGCCTACGAGGAATTCCTTGTAGTTGTCCCAGCCGTCGCCGTCGGAGTCGAAGTAGTCGTCCGCCCGCGAGTTCGGGTCAAG
>JBGPNV010000319.1:0-2912 GCA_041487695.1 Thermoplasmata archaeon
CCGCGCCCACGTCGAGCTCGCTCTTCCCTTCGGCGAGCTGGTTCCAGTCGATCGCTTTGGGCCCGCAGGCTTCGACGCAGAGGTTGCACGCCAGGACGTTCGGCTCGTTGAGGCAGTGCTCGAGGTCGACGGCAAAGGTGGAGGGCACGGCCTGGGGGAAGGGCTGGTAGATCGCGCGGCGGGTCTTCAGCGAGGCGTCGTACTCGTTCGGCACGATGACGGGGCACGCGCGCACGCAGTCGCCGCAGGCCGTGCAGCCGTTCGTGACGAACCGCGTGCGGGACGTGAGGCGCACCTTGAACTTGCCGGGCGCGCCCTCGATGCTTTCGACCTCGGTGAGCGTGTGGAAGGTGATGTTCTTGTTCCGGTAGGCGGCCGACATCTTGGGCGCCTCGATGCACGTGGAGCAATCGAGGGTGGGGAACGTCTTGTCGAGCTGGGCCATCATCCCGCCGGTCGAGGGCCCGCGCTCGACGAGGTGGACCTCGGCGCCGGCCTCGGCAAGGTCGAGGGCGGCCTGGATCCCCGTCACGCCGCCGCCGATCACGAGCACGCTCGCGGTCATTTCGAGCCCCCCTTCGCGGCGCGGCCAAGGGCAAAGCCGCGGTCGAAGGCCTGCAAGTTGAGCTCGAGGGCTTTGGGGGGGACGACGTCGGAGACCGCGCGCTTCAGCGACTCAGGCGACACGACGCCCGTCTTGCCGCCAAGCGCGCCCAGCATGACCATGTTCGTCACGATCTTCTTGCCAAGGCTCTCGGCCGTCGCGGTGAAGGGGATCGCGGTGGGGGGCGGGGCAAGCCCGGCGGGGACCTCGACGAGGTCCTTGTCGATGAGCAGGTCGCGCGGGCGGGGCCGCCCGCGGGCGTAGAGCTCGAAGGCCTCCTGGGACATGACGACGAGCGCCGAGGGGTCGGTGACCCGGGGGAAGTCGACGGGCTCCTCCGTGATGACGACCTCGGCCGCGCAAGCGCCGCCGCGCGCCTCCGGCCCGAACGACTGGGAGACGACCGCGTACTTGTTGTCGTAGAGGGCCGCCGCGCGCCCGAGGGTGAGCCCGGCCAAGATGACGCCCTGCCCGCCAAACCCCGCGATCCGGATCTCTTTGCGTTTCATGCCTTCAGCGCTCCTTTCGCCTTGCCGCGTGGGGGCGTCTTCAGCATCTCCGTGAAGCTCGGGCGGTCGAGGTCGACGAAGTTGCCCACGCGGAACACTTCGTTCTTCGCCATCGACAGCGTGAGGAACTCGAGGGCGGCCTTCGGGTCGAGCTGGGCCTCCTCGCGGTAGTACTCCATCTCGTTGAGGCCCTCGCCGAGGCCGTTGCGCTGGCCAAAGCCGACGGGGCAGGGCGAGATAACCTCGATGAAGCTGAACCCCTTGCGCTCGAGGGCCTTGTGGATCGAGTCCTCCAGTTGGCGGCAGTGGAGGGAGGTCCAGCGGGCGACGAAGGTCGCGCCGACGCTGGCAGCCAGGTACGGGAGGTTGAACGGCGGGTCGACTTTGCCGGCAGGCGAGGTCGTTGTGATCGCGCCCACGGGGGTCGTGGGGCCGGACTGGCCCCCCGTCATCGCGTAGTTGAAGTTGTTGATGCACACGACGGTGAGGTCCATGTTCCGCCGCGCGGCGTGGATGAAGTGGTTGCCGCCGATGGCGAAGAGGTCGCCGTCGCCGGAGAACACGGTGACCTTGAGCTCGGGGTTCGCGAGCTTCACGCCGGTAGCGAAGGGGATCGCGCGCCCGTGGGTCGAATGGTAGGAGTCGAGGTTCATGTAGCCCGCGACGCGCCCCGTGCAGCCGATCCCGGACACGCAGACGTGCTTGTCCTCGGGAGTCGAGGAGCGCAGGACCGCCGTGGCGTAGGCGTTCATGGCGGGCCCGATCCCGCAGCCGGGGCACCAGATGTGCGGGAGCCGGTCGGAGCGCAGCATGCGGTCGAGGGGGTGGCAGCCGTAGTCGAGTTCGCGCCCGCCCGGGTCGACCAAAGGCGCAGGCGACCCGATCTTCGGGGGGAGGAGGGCGCTCACGGCGACCGCCTCCGCAGGACTTCGTAGATTTCGTTCGGGTGCATCATCTCGCCCCCGGCGGACTTTAGCCTCTCGACGGGGTGGCCGACCGCGTGCTCGACGAGGAAGGTAAGCTGGCCCATCGACAGCTCCGCGACCACGATGCGGTCGACCTGCTTGGCAAGCTCACGCAGGCGCTTCTCGGGGAACGGGAAGAGCGTCCTGAGGCGGAGCATGCCGGCCGGGACCCCTTCGCCGCGCGCGCGGCGCACGGCGGCAAGGGCCGAGCGCGAGGTGCAACCGAAGGCGACGACGGCGACCTTCGCTCCGGCAAGCTCGACCTCCTCGAAGAGCGCAAGCTCGTCGGCGTGCCTCGACACCTTGCTCATGAGGCGCTCGACGAGCAGGGCCTGGGCCTTCGCGTTGATTACGGGGTACCCGCGCTCGTCGTGGGTGAGCCCCGTCACGTGGACGCGCGAGCCGTCGCCGGCCTGCGGCATGGGGGCGATCGTCTTGCCGTCCGAGTAGCGCGGCGTGTCGAGGGGCGGCGTTTCGCCGGGCCGCAGCCTGTCGAAGACGTCGATCAAGACCGCGGGGGGGACCTCCACGCGCTCGGTCATGTGGCCGACGACTTCGTCGGAGAGGACGACGACGGGCTGGCGGAAGCGCTCGGCCACGTTGAAGGCGTGGACCGTGAGGTCGAAGCACTCCTGGGGTGAGGCGGGGGCAAAGGCGATCGCCTCAAAGTCGCCGTGGGAGCCGTAGCGGGTCTGCATGAGGTCCTGCTGTGCGACAAGGGTCGGGAGCCCGGTCGAGGGGCCCCCCCGCTGGACGTTCACGATGACGCAGGGCGTCTCGGTCATCATCGCGAGCCCGTAGTTCTCCATCATCAGGCTGAAGCCGGGCCCGGAG
>JBGPNV010000320.1:0-2908 GCA_041487695.1 Thermoplasmata archaeon
ACCGTGTCGTCGACGGACTTTGCCCTCGACACCTCGGTGTCCGGCAGCTCGCAGGAATTCCAATTCCGCGCGACCGTGCCGGCGCGGGCCGCCGGCAACCTCCTCATGCTCTTCACGATCACGCTCCGTTCGCAGAACGCGGGCGTGTCGGTCACGCTGCCGGTCACGGTCCTCGTGCTCCCCGTATACGCCTTCGTGGCGACCGCGGACGCCGCCCAGGGGCCCATGACGAGCTCGGAGACCGCAACCTTCCTCATCAATGTCCGGAACAACGGGAACGTGCGCGATTCCTATTCGCTCACGGTCGGCGACCTGCCCGAAGGGTGGTCGACCGAATTCGTCACGGGCGAGGTCGTGACCGTCGAGCCCAGGGGTGTCGGCCAGATCACCCTGCTCGTCCGACCCCTCGCGGCCGCGCCGGCCGACCGGTACGACTTCCAGATCTTCGCGGCAAGCGAAGGCAACCTCTCGCGCCCGACCGTGATGCCCTCGAACATTACCATCCTCTCGCACCGCGAGATCTCGATCGAGGCGACGCCTCTCACCGAGGATGTGCGGCCGGGGGCGACGGTGACGCTGCGCCTGCTCATCAAGAACCTGGGCAACGTCCGGGAGAATGTCTTCGTCCAGGGGGTCGGCCCCTTCCAGTCCGTTTCGGCCGACCCGATCCAAATCTCGATTCCCGCCTACGAGGAGCACGTCATCGATGTCGTCGTCACCCTCAAGAACGGCCAGCCCGCGGGCCCGGCCTCCCTCGTGCTCACCGCCGCAGCGCTCAACAACGCGTCCGTGAAGAGCGAGACCACGGTGTCGATCCAGGTCGCCTCCCAGCCGGCGCCTCCGCCCTCCTCCGTCCCCGGCTTCGAAGCCGGCGCCGTGGGGGGCGCCCTCTTGGGCGCGCTTGCCCTGGCCGGGGCCAGCCGGCGCCGCCGCCGCTAAGGCCGGCCTTGCGGCCGCCCCGCGCGCCCGCCCGCCGCTCCAAAGCCGTTTGTCCCCGCCCCCTTTTCCACGGCTTGGCGGCGAGAAGCCGCAGGTCCCACCCCAGAAGGAGGCCCCCACCCCATGCGAAATTCCCTCCACGACCCCGACCCCAGCCAGCCCCACAAGTGCAGCCACGAGTGCGAGTCCTACTGCCCGCCCGTCCGAAACGGCGTCGAAGTCTTCGGCTGGTCGCCCTCCGACGGCAAGCCGCTCATCTCGGAGACCCTCTGCATCGGCTGCGGCATCTGCGTGCACAAGTGCCCCTTCGGCGCGATCTCCATCGTCAATGTGGCCGACGAACTCAAGACCGACCTCGTGCACCAATATTCGCTGAACGGCTTCCGCGTGTTCCGCCTGCCCACGCCGCGCGCGGGGCAGGTCGTGGGGCTCCTCGGGCCAAACGGCATCGGCAAGACCACGACGCTCTCGATCCTCGCCGGCGACCTGCGGCCCAACCTCGGGAACTTCGAGTCCCCGCCGGCCTGGGACGCCATCCTTAAGGCGTACGCCGGGACCGAACTCCACGACTTCCTCAAGCGCATCGCGGACGGCAAGATCCGCCCGGCCGTGAAGCCCCAGTACGTCGACAAGCTCCCCAAGGTCGCTAAGGGCCGCGTCCGTGACCTGCTCGAGCGCGTCGACGAGCGCCACCGGCTCGACGAAGTGGCGCTCGCCCTCGACCTCGTTCCGGTCCTCGGGCGCGAGACCCCCGAGCTCTCCGGCGGCGAGCTCCAGCGGGTCGCGGTTGCCGCCACGCTGCTGAAGGACGCGGACATCTACTTCTTCGACGAGCCGTCCTCGTACCTCGACATCTACCAGCGCCTCAACGTCGCCCGCCAGATCAAGGCGATCCCGTCCTCGAAGATGGTCGTGGTGATCGAGCACGACCTCGCGATCCTCGACTTCCTTGCCGACACGGTGTACCTCATGTACGGCAAGGAGTCCGTCTACGGCGTCCTTGCCCAGCCGCGCCCCGTGAGCTCGGCCATCAACACGTACATCTCGGGGCTCGCGGTCGAGGAGAACGTCCGTTTCCGCGAGCGCGCGATCCAATTCGAGGTCGTGCCCGCGCGCGAGGGCTGGTCCTCCGAGGTCGTCGTCGAGTTCGGCCGGCTCGTGAAGCGCTACGACTCGTTCCTGCTCCGCTCGGAGCCCGGGAAGATCCACGTCGGCGAGACCGTCGGCGTCGTCGGGCCAAACGCGACGGGCAAGACGACCTTCGTCAAGATGCTCGCGGGCGTCGTGAAGCCGACCGAGGGGGCTGTCGAGGCGACCGTCAAGGTCGCCTACAAGCCCCAGTACCTGGAAGGCAACTTCTCAGGCACGGTCGAAGACTTGATGCTGACCGCGCTCGGGGGCACCTTTGGCTCCGGGCTTTACAAGGCGGAGATCGAGCGCCCGCTGAAGATTCCCCCCCTTCTCACCAAGGAGGTCCCGACCCTCTCCGGCGGCGAGCTCCAGCGTGTCGCGGTCGCGCTCGCGCTCTCCCAGGAGGCGGACCTGTACCTCTTCGACGAACCCTCGGCGTACCTCGACGCCGACCAGCGCATGGAGACGGCGCGCGCGCTTAGGCGCGTCATGGAGAAGCGCGCGAAGGCGGCCCTCGTCGTGGACCACGACGTGTACTTCCTCGACCTCGTCGCCGACTCGATCATGGTCTTTGGCGGTCAACCTGGCGTCGAGGGCCAAAGCCGCGGCCCCTTCGGCCTCAGGGAAGGGATGAACGAGTTCCTCAAGGGCGCGGGCGTCACCTTCCGCCGCGACAAAGAGACCAAGAGGCCGCGGATCAACAAGCAGGGCTCGCAGCTCGACAAGCACCAGAAGGAGATCGGCGAGTACTACTACGCCGAAGAGCCGGGCGCCTGAGGGGCGCCCCTTCCTCTACGTTCCTTTGTCAAAGACCATTTCTGCGAGCCCGCCGCCCACC
>JBGPNV010000321.1:0-2895 GCA_041487695.1 Thermoplasmata archaeon
CAGTTGAACATCGGCCTCTGCGTCTCCATGCCCGAGGTCGTCCCCCTCTTCCACGAGGTCTTCCCGGGCAACCTTGCCGATTCCACGACCCTCAAGGCCACCATGGTGCGCTTCCAGGACCAGACCGGCCTCGACGGCTGCCTCGTCATCGACCGCGGGATTGTCACGCACAGCAACATCGAGGAGATCGTTGATGTCCGCGGGCTGGACCTCGTGGGCGGGTTGCGGCTGGATGTCTCGCTCAAGGCTCGTATCGCGAAGGCTGTCCTCGACTCGTACGGCCCCGCGTTCACGCGGGGGAAGGAGTCCCTGCGGGCGCGCGAGTTCCCGCTCCTCATCCGCGGGAAGAAGCGCCGCGGCATCCTCTACTACAGCAAGGACAAGGACGCGCGCGACAAAAAGGCGCGCGCGAAGGCGCTTGCCGCGGTGAGGAAGGAGTTCGACGGCATCGCCGCTGCGCTCGCGCGCGAGGGCCGCGGGCGCAAGCCCGAGGCCAAGTCGACGCGGCGGAAGATCGAGAAGCTGCTCGAGGAGCGCCGGTGCGAGAAACTCGTCGAGTGGAAGTTCACAGGCGGGCGAGGCGGCCGCCGGCTAAAGTGGAAGGTCGACGAGAAGGCCGTGAAGGAGGCCGAGAAACTCGACGGGAAGTACGTGCTCGTGACCACGCTCGACAAGAGCCCGAAGGAAATCCTCGAGCTCTATCGTTCGCGCGATGGGGTCGAGCGCGCCTTCCGGATGCTCAAGGGGCCGATCAAGATCCGTCCGATCTGGAGCCGGAACGGCGTCCACATCGAGGCGCACGTGTTCCTCTGCTACCTGGCGATGCTGCTCATGAGCCTCCTGCAGCTGATGGTCCGGGAGAAGGGGTACGAACTCACAGCGGTGAAGGCGCTGAAGAAGCTCGCGGGGTACACGAAGAAAGTGCGCCGCCCCGTGGGCGGCGCCGAGGGGACCGAATTGCACGGCGGGATCTTCGCGGCGCGTTCCTAACAACGGTGAAGCCGGGACGCGAGTCGCGGTCGACGATCAGCAAGGGCGTTCTTGAGAAGGTCTTGGGGCGAGGGGGGGCCGGTCGCGGGGGCGGTCCCCCGACCCGAGGATCCACATCGGGTCGAGGAGGATGGCGTTGAAGGACGAAGAGGATCGCACTCGCGGCGATCAGGTGTCAAGGATGGGCTGCGGGTCTCTATTCAGCTATGTCCTACTTGCGCGTTTTCCTAGGTGCCCGCGGCCGTATAGGGACGGACGGGCAAGGGGCAAGTGGAATGAGGGCAAGTGGGACCCGGAAGAAACAGGCGACGGTTTCGGGGGCCTCTGGGCCGGGAGCGGAAAGGACGGTCGACATGCGTCCGGTTAAGGCGGCGGTCGAGCTCCTGCCGGCGGGCCATCCATTGCGGTTCGTAATTCTTGGGGAACAGGACTCTCTCTCAAGATGGGAGTACGCCACGAAGGTCCAGGTTTGGTTCCGCCTGCTCCTGATCTCCCGCGGCGAGAATCCAAAACTTGAAACGGATTGGGCGTCTGGATGCTGGCTAGCATGCGCAGGTGGTCCTCGGTGGCGCGCGCTTGGGCCAGCGGCCGCTTCTATCCCGCGTAGAACGGGTTGTGGACTACGGGCGGATTGGACCGGTTGAAGTGGAGAATCACGTAGAACCCGGCAATCTGGAAGTCAGGGGCCTCGAGCCACCCGATTGTGACGAGCGTGGCACTGTCGGGCATTCCCGCCGCCGTATGGTCGAGGAGGGGTCCGGTAAAATCCAAGGCAAGAGGCGCCCATTTCTGCGAGGGGATGTTGGGCGCGAAGAGGAACGCCGCCTCGCTGTAGGCGAGGCCCACCCCCTGCCGATCCAGGTATTCCCCAAGGAGCGTGTATGCCTGAGCGCTCTCGTCGGCGTGCGCGGCGATTCCAGGCCAGGGCGAGAGAAGGATAACGAGGATCGCACCCACCTTGAGCGCCCCGATACCCTGCTCCTGATGCGGCAGTAGGCGCCGCCACTGGGGGGCCGCGACGACGAGGCCTACCCCGATGAAGAGGACGGGGTCGCTTGAAGCGATGAGGCGGAAATAGTCCGGCAGGGACCCCGGAAAAGACTTGTTGCCTTCGTTGCGGATAAAGATCGCCGCCATGATTGCGCTCACCACCAGGGTGACGCCGACGAAGAGGATGAGTGCGGCGTGCGCTTGGCCAAGACCGAGGCGTGCCGTCCGACGCTTTTCGTGGAGGAACGCCCGCACGTCCGCGAAAGCCGGCCATATCCATCCAAGCCAATGCCACGCGAAGAGGACAGCCGACCCCCCGACCATCGTGGCGGCAAGCCCCACGTCCGTGTGGCCAAAGAAGGTCGATGCGTAGCGCGTGAGCGAGGGGTTCGTCTCGATGGAGCCGAAGCGGACGAGGTTACGAAGAGCCCACGCGCTGTAGAGCGTCAAGAAGAGAGCGCCGGCGAGCCGGTAGTGGGGGGACGCGAGCACGGGCCGAAGACCCATGGCCTTGACACGCCAAAGGAAGCCGACCGCGATCCCGAACAGGGCGATGAACCCCGTCGTGTCCTTTGTGAGGTAGAGGACGCCGGCGCAGAGGCCCGCCCACCCCAGGGCGGCCTCGCGCTCGAGGCCCTTGAGGACGAAGTGAAATGTCCAAAGGAGCAGCAGAGCCGCGAGAAGCGTGGCGCGACCTTCGCCTGCCTCGTTGAGAAAGACCGGATCGGCTGCGCACAGCAGGGCGGCCACGAGGCCGACGGGGCGGCCAAACCGTGCGCCCACGAAAAAGGCGGAGGCGGTCAGGAGGGCGAAGAGCGCGGCCTGGACGGCATGCACTGTGTCCTTCGTGAATCCGAAGGCCGCGCCCGCCGGCGCGAGGAGCGCCGGGTAGACGGGCGGGTAGAAGTGGCTGAA
>JBGPNV010000322.1:0-2889 GCA_041487695.1 Thermoplasmata archaeon
CCTTGTGGGCGGCGACCGTGCCGAGGATGGTGCTCCGCCACGGCTCCTCCTCGAGCCCGAGGATGATGTTGGCCCGCAGCCAATCCTGTTTCGTCCCAATGTCGAGCCGTCGACCGTCAAACTCGAAGGCGTAGAGGGGGCGCGCCTTCGAGAGGACGCGCAGGGCGTCGGTCAGCTGGATTTCCTCGTTCTTGCCCGGCGGCGTTTCCTCGATGGCGTCGAAGATGTCGGGCGTGAGCGCGTAGGCGCCCACTAGCCCAAGGTCGGGGGGGCGGACGCGCGTTCGGGTTTCTCGACGAGGCCGCGGATGACGTGGGGGCTCCATGCCCAGAAGCATCGGTTATAACCCACAAGTTAGATATACGGCCCATTGGTTATAACCAACGCTATGACCCTAGATGCGGCGGCCCTGCTGCGGACGCTTGTGGCCGAGAACCCCTGGTGGGTATCGGGCACCGTTCCCCCAAGCCTCGCGCTGCCGTTCCCCCGGCGAGACTTCGGAGAGGTGCGCGCCTCCCTCAGCGCCCGGCCAATCACCGCGATCGTGGGCCCGCGCCAGGTCGGCAAGACAACGCTGATGTACCAGCTCATCGAGCACCTGATCAAGCAAGGAACGCCGCCGCGCAATGTCCTCTTCGCGGCGTTCGACTATGCGCGCCCGACTGCGGAAGGCGGCGACCTGCTCTCGGCGGTCCTGGAGACCTACGAGCTCCAGGTGTTGGGCCACCCAATGCGGGATGCGCCTGCCAAGGCCTTCGTATTCCTGGATGAGGTCACAAAGCTTGCGCACTGGGACGGCCTCCTCAAGGGTTGGTTCGACCTCGGCCTGCCCCTGAAATTCGTGATCACGGACTCGTCCCAAGTGGAGGTCATCGCGGGGATGCAGTCGTCGCTCGTGGGGCGGTGCACGCAGTACCGGGTGCTGCCCATGGCGTTCGCCGAGCACGTGGCCTACCACGAGCGGGCCCTAGGCGTGGGGGCGTCACTCGAGGCGCTGCGCGCGGGGATCAAGGACGCCCTGGCGAAAGGGTCGGAGGCCGGCGCGAGCGCCGCATTCGAACGGGCGCGGAATGCCCTCGTGCCCTTTGACCGCCGGATCGAGGCGCACTTCCGGGCGTACCTCCTGAAGGGTGGCCATCCGGAGCTCCTCGACGTGGAGGACTGGCAGTTGTGCTCAAGGAGGCTGCGCGAATACGTGGGCCTCATCTTCGGGCGCGACCTAGTGCGGCACCTCAGCGTGAGGGACCCGACGGCCCTTGACGGTTTGGCGGCCCTGCTCGCGGAGCACTCCGGGCAGATGTTCGAGGTCGCCGGCCTCTCGCGGGACCTCGGGGTCTCGCTGGACGCCGTGCGGGCGTACCTGGGCCACTTCGAGGTTCTCGACTTGGCCATGCCAGTCGAGTTCTTCGCGAAGAGCCGCGCGGCGAGGATGAGGAAGCAGAAAAAAGTGTACTTCACGAATGTGGGGCTTGGAAACGCGCTGCTGCGGAGGCTCGACCCGTCGCTCTTCGAGCGGCCCGACGAGGTGGGCCGGGTGGTCGAAACGGTGGTGGCCGACCATTGCCGGAGGATCCTCGAGGCGGAGGCGGGGCCGGGCGCGAGGCTGAACTATTGGCGCAACGCGGCTCGCAAGGAAGTGGACCTTGTGCTCCCGATGCGGCGGGGGCCCGTGCCGATTGAGGTGAAATACCAGCCGCGCGTGACGAAGGCTGACGTACGACCGGTGTTGGACTTCCTGGAGGAACACGAGAAGGCGCCCTTCGGCGTTGTGGTGACGAAGAACACGCTCGAGCGGCGAGGCCGGGTTGTGCTCGTCCCGGCGCCCTTGTTCATCTTGAGCGCATGAGGGTCGGGTGGCGCGTCCGCTCGGACGCCTTGGGACAAGCGCCCCCGGGCCGCGTCACGGCAAGGGCCCCGCAAGGGGGGGTTTGCTCGGGTGGGGGGCGGGCGATGTGGGTTTCAGTTCAACAGGATTGGAGAGGGAGCAAGCGGGACCGCGAGGCTCACTTGCGCTCGCGCTTGCGTGTCGGCTCCCCCGCCCCCGCGACCTTGCGCGCGATCCTCCGCCCCTCGGGGTGCTCCCGGATGACGTCCTCGACCGTGGACCGCCATGGCTCCTGCTCGAGCCCCAGGATGAGGTTCGCGCGCATCGAAGTCCTGTTTCGTGGCCGTGTCGGAAGCGGCGGCCGTCGAACTCGAAGGCCCTGCGCCTGCCCTGCGGAGGTTGGGGGGCCGCCAAGTCACATCCGCCCGTAAATCGAGCGCCGGTGTCCGAACCGCGTGAACACGAGGTCGGCGCCCTCAATTGCGTAGATCCCCCGGTACTCCCCAACGCGGAGGCGCCATGCGTTGGCGACACCGGATAGAAGGCGGATGTCGCACCCGGGCCGGCGACGGCGCGGGTCCTCCTCCAAGCGCTCGAACGCCTTGGCGAACCTTGATTGAACGTCGCGCGGCAAGGCGCTAAACTCCTTCTCGGCGCTCGATGTCATGAGGAGGGAGAAGCCGGGCAATCGCCCACCTCAGAGGTCCAGATCTTCCTTGATGTCCTGCCAGCGGCGCCTGGGCTCCCCGCGGAGGCGCCGCAGGTGCTCGAGGAAGAACTCCTCCGGCGGGTGGACCGCCAAGAGGTCGTTGATGAGGTCGTTGTAGGAGGCGCCTCCCACCTTGTAGCCGCGCAGCCGCTCGAGGGTCTCCTTCTGGACCGGGATCGAGGTGTAGGTGGTCCGCGGGGGCATGATATCACCAGATCCATTGATGTAATTAAACCCATTGAATCAAGCAACAGGGCGCAGACTTCCGAGCGTGCCGGGGCGACGGGCGTTCAAAGGGGGCGGTCGGCGATGGCGGCGCGTCCGCTCGGACGCCTTGGGACAAGCGCCCCCGGGC
>JBGPNV010000323.1:0-2804 GCA_041487695.1 Thermoplasmata archaeon
AATTCCCCGGGGGGGAGTCCGAGCCCACCGAGCAGAGAGCTTGGCTCCGGAGAGAACCCGTAGAAGGTGATCCGGTAGGAATGCATGGGCAGGACTGCCGAGACCATGAGACATGCGACCCCGCCCGAGGCCGCCATCCCGTGCGAAGCGAAGGCAGGTCGGCCGAGCCCGATGACGGTGCCGAGCGTGGCCAAAACGAAACCGAGCGCCACACTTGTCTTCGCGGAGGCCGCCTCGATCGTACGGAGCTGGTCGCCGGAAATTCGCTCGAGTCGTTGGAGCGCAAGCGCCAGATTCTCCGAGGCTGCGGGCACGCACCATCTCCAGGGGATTTGCCCTCACCGAGCATTTGGGTCTATCTCGATAACCATCGCAAAACCCTCAGATAATCACGGCGCGGTGCGTCAAGGGGGGCGCCGGGCGGCCTCCGCGCACCGGCCCCTGCCCCGGGAGCTTAACCCAGGACGAGATTGAGCGTCTGAAGATAGGTGGCCACCGGAATGGCCACGAGTGTCGCTCCGGTGACGACAGGCATGAAGGGATAGGCGTTGCCCTTGCCGAACTGGCGGAGCATCGGCAAAGTAATGAAATTCACGACCTTGAGGAGGACGAAGAAGATGGGGATCATTGCGGGTGCGAGAATTCCGCACACCGCGACAATGGCAGCCACATCCCCCCACTCGAGCTTGAAGAGGACCCCCACGCCCCGGTAGGAAAGGAGGGCGAGCACGGCGATCAGGAGCCACTTGACCACGAACCGGTCGAGGAGCGCGTCGCGCATGACGTAGACGTCGAGCACGAAGAGCGCGAGGAGCGCGAGGATCCATACGTGGAGGAACTCCGACTGGGCGCTCATCCGCCGGATGTCGGAGAGCGAGGCCACCGTAAAGGAGCCGAGGAGGAAGAAGAGGCCGTACGTGCGCGGGTCGCGGAGCGCAGGCTCGAGCCAGTAGTTGAGGTCGACTGCCAACCCATCCCCCGGGGGCGGGAAGCCGCCCCTCGGGTATTTCTCTCTTTTCGGAGCCGGCGGGCGGGCGCGGCGCCCCGCGCAAAGCGTTTAAGCGGCTCTTGTCGTGCAAGCAGTTGTGCCCCCCGAGCCGAAGATCCAAGCGACGCGCTGGACGGTCGAACTCGAGAAGGCGGCCGAGCACGAGCTCAACCGCCACCCCGTGGCGTTCGACCCGCACCACCCCGGGGAGGTCTTCTCGATCGACACGCCTCCGCCGTACCCGTCGGGCGACTGGCACATCGGAGCGGCGGCCGGCTATTCGCTGATCGACATGATCGCGCGCTCGCGGCGGATGATGGGGTTCAACGTGCTCTTCCCCTGGGGCCTCGACCGCAACGGGATCAACATCGAGCTCGTGGTCGAGAAGAAGCACAACAAGAGGATCCGCGAGTTCGACCGCGCGGAGTTCCTCGCGCTCTGCGCGAAGGAGATCGAGGTGCACTCGCAGGCGCTCGACGACACGGCGAAGCGCCTCGCCATCTCGGCGGACTTCGCCCACCGGTACCTCACGGACTCGCCGGAGTACCGCGCCTTCACGCAGTCGGTGTTCATCGAGCTGTGGAACAAAGGGCTCGTCGTCGAACAGCTGCGCCCGAACAACTACTGCCCGGTGTGCGGGACAACGATCGCGGACGCGGAGGTCCTACGTGAGGGGCGCCAGACGGTGCTCCTCGACGTGACGTGGGAGGTCGTGGGGCCGGTCGGCGGCGCGATCCTCATCTCGACGACAAGGCCCGAGCTCATCTGTGCGGCCCAGGCCGTGCTCGTGCACCCGGACGACGAGCGCTACAAGTCGATGCACGGGCACAAGCTGAAGGTCCCCGTCTACGGCCGTGAGGTCGAGGTGAGGCCCCACTCGGCGGTCGACCCGAACTACGGCTCGGGCGCGCTCATGGTCTGCTCCTATGGCGACCAGGCGGACGTGCAACGATTCCGCGAACTCAAGCTCGACCCCGTCGCCGCGATCAATGACCAGGGGCGCATGACGAAGGCCGCCGGGCCCCTCGAGGGGCTCACGGTCAAGCAGGCGCGCGAGGCGATGGGCAAGCTGCTCGATGAGAGGGGGCTCGTCGCGGGCCGCAAGGCGGTCGACCAGCAGACGCCGATCTGCGAGAGGTCGAAGTCGCCTGTCGAGATCATCGCGCTGAACGAATGGTACGTGAAGCAGGTCGACCAGCTCGACACGCTCCGCGCCGCCGCCCACAAGATGCGCTTCCACCCGGAGCGCCACCGCCAGCTCCTCCTCGACTGGATCGACTCGGTGACGATCGACTGGCCCGTGTCGAGGCGCCGCTTCTACCACACGGAGATCCCGATCTGGTACTGCGGGAAGTGCCGCGACCCGCACGTGCCGCCGGCGGGCCCCTACTACCGGCCGTGGACCGAGAAGGCGCCGTTCACCGCGTGCAAGGCGTGTGGACACACGGAGTTCGTCGGCGAGGACCGCGTGTTCGACACCTGGATGGATTCCTCGAATTCCGCGCTCTTCATCCTCAAGAGGTACGGCACCGACTTCTTCGAGAAGCACTGGCCCGTGTCGATCCGTCCGCAGGGGCGGGACATCGTGCGCACGTGGCTCTACTACTCGACGTTGCGCGGCCTCCACGTCACGGGCAAGCCCACCTTCGAGCACGTCCTCATCCACGGGATGGGCGTCGACGAGAAGGGCAAGAAAATGAGCAAGTCGCTTGGCAACGTGGTGAAGCCCTCCGTCGTGATCGAGAAGTACGGGTCCGACGCGTTCCGGCTCTGGGCCGCCTCGGAGTGCACCGTGGGCGACGACTTCCGCGTGAGC
>JBGPNV010000324.1:0-2803 GCA_041487695.1 Thermoplasmata archaeon
GCCTCGAGAAGCAGCTCAAGCGCCGGCGCGTGAAGTTCCAGTCGCCGATGGCCGAGCAGGACTGGGGCGGCGTGTCGGCAAACATCTACGACCCGGACCGCAACCTGTACATGGTTTACCAGCCGCGGTCGCGTTGAAGCGCTTGGCGCGTCACGCGCCGACGAGCCAGCGCAGCGTCGTGCTGGTGGCAAAGGCGTGGAGTGCCCTGGCCAACAGCAACCCCTTGTGCACGGTCGTCGGACGCTTCTAGAGGCCGACCCAGCCGCGGATCGTCGTGCCCGCGACAAGCACGTGGATGACCATGGCGCCAAACACGCCGAGCATCACGTAGTAGTGCACCTTGCGCATGGGCTTCCACTTCAGGTCCGTCCACTTCGCCATCACAATCCCTGAGAGGCCGAGCGTCCCGATGCCCGCAAGGGCGATCACGCCGCCCACGACCTCGGGGGTCCAGAGCCCGCGGTACTTCGTGGACATCAAGAGGACGCCGTGGATGCAGGCAATCGCGACGACCACAAGGGAGAGCGCGAAGTGCGTCGTCACCCATGGCCATTTCGGCCACTTGAGCTTGGGCTTCAGGGCCGCGTGCCTCTTGAGGCCCATCCCGATGGGGTACGCCATCACGCCGAGCGCCGCGGCGCCAAGGAGCTGGCCGATGAGGAGCCAGCCGCTCGTCCGTGGCGCTTCGCCGCCTGCTGCCGCCGTCGAGACGCGCGGGGGGCCGCCGACCTCCACCGCGAAGGTGAGCTGGTAGGGGATGTCGTTGGGCTTGCCGCCGCTCGCGTGCTGGTGGTGCGCCGTCGCGTTGACGACGACCGTGACGCTCGCGTTGCCCGTCGGGGCCGGCAAGGTAAGCAGGTCGTCTGAGGTCCCGGAGGAGGGCAAGTCGGCAAGGGAGTCCGTGGCCGTGCCAATGACCTGCCCTGCTTGGACCTCGTTGGCAAGGAGTGTGACGCCCGTGAGGTCATGGAGCCATGGGTCGTCGACGGTGACGTTGAGTTCAATCGCGCTCCCCGCACGGGCGGCCGATGCGGACGCGTCGACGGCCACGAAGCCATCGGCCGCGTGGCACCGCTCGCACTTGTCCGTGCTAAGGCTTGCCGCGCTCCCGGTCGTGCGCAGGGACCCCGCCCCGGGCGTTACCGAAACGACCGTGCCCACGAAGGTCACGGTCTTGCCCGCAAGAGGCGGGTTCCCGTCGAGGAACCACGAGCTGGCCGTCTGCCTCGTGACCACATAGGTGAGGTTCGCGTGGGCCGAGGACACGTACCGGGTGTACTGGAAACCCACGAAGAGATCGTTGTGGAGGTCGATCTCCGTGGCGTTGAAGCCCGTTACCGTGGAATTCCAATACTTGTAGTAGCGGACCGACGCGTCCGCGGTGGGGTCGTAGCGCAGCGTGACCGACTTGTTCCCGATCGCCACGACCGTGGAGGGCCATGGTTTCGTGGGCACGGCCTGCCCGAGTGTGGGTCCCGGCCACCGGTCATCGAAGTTCCCCTTTTCCATCGTGGTGTTGCGCTTCAGCGCGACGTCCACCTTCACCGTGCTCGTCCGCGACCTGGAGACATTGCCGAAGGCGTCCTGGGGCGCAAGCGTGAGGTTGAAGGACGCGCCCGGCGAAAGGCCGAGGAGCCCCTTGTCGAGCCCCGGCACAAAGGTGCCGTCGCCGACGGTGGCCGAGCGCGGCCCCATCGGCCAAAACGCCGAACCATTCGCGTCGGTGCCGAGGACGTTGACCGTGACGTTGTCGCCCACGCCCACGGTGAGAGGCGGGCCCGGCGGCGGCGGCGCGTAGAAGAGCCCGCCGAGGTCCGCGCCGGCAAGCAGCGCCGCGGGCACGAGGACCGCGAGCACGCTCATCGCGCCCACGAGCAGGGCCTTCTGCCTGGTCTCGCGCCTCTTGGCCCTCAGCTTCTCCTTGGCGAGCGCAAGGGCCTGCTCCCTCGAGGCTGAGGGCTTCTGCGGCGGCCGTGCCGCCGCTGGAGGCACGGCCGCCGGGGGCGTGGCAGCCGGGGACTTCGCGGCTGGAGGCCTGGCCGAGGGCGCCGCGCCTTCAGCCTTCGGGCCAGAATCCACGGGCTCGTCCCTCGCAAACCTGAGGATCGGCGCGAAGGGCGGAAAAGCGTTCCGGCCCGACTACCGGCCACGACATCGAAGGCCCATGTTTCGCCCTCCGATCCGCCGCGCGGCCACCTGCGCGGCCGCCCTCTCAGCGCGGGGCGGCCCTCTTGCGCGCCCCGGCCTCGTTCTCCGGCGAGGCGGCCGCCGCCTCCTCATTCGGCGGGAGGTCTGCGAGCACGCCGAAGGCGCCCACGGGCGAACCGGCGAAGGCCAAGGTCAGAGGTTGCGCACGATTGCCGCGGCAAACTCGCTCGTCTTCACCGGCTCGACCGGCGGGGTGAGCTGCCGGGCAAAGTCGTAGGTCACGACCTTCGCGAGGATCGTCTTCTCGAAGGCCCGCTCGATCGCGTCGGCCGCCTCCTTCCACCCCATATGGCGCAGCATCATGCACCCGGAGAGGATCACGGAGCCCGGGTTCACCTTGTCTTGGCCCGCATACTTCGGGGCCGTCCCGTGCGTCGCCTCGAAGAGCGAAGCGCCGTCCCCCACATTGCCGCCCGGCGCGATCCCGAGGCCGCCCACCTGCGCCGCCGCCGCGTCCGAGAGGTAGTCGCCGTTGAGGTTCGTCGTCGCGAGGACCGAATAGTTCTCTGTCCGCGTGAGGAGCTGCTGGAACATGTTGTCGGCGATGATGTCCTGCACGAGGATCTTTCCGGCCGGCACCTTGCCGCCGAACTCC
>JBGPNV010000325.1:0-2802 GCA_041487695.1 Thermoplasmata archaeon
ACCACCAGCGAGCCGGCCGCCAGCGGGACGGGCAGGTAGGCGGTCAGGTGTGCGGAGAGGTGCGCTGGCGGTCCGAAGCTCGGGGCGATGGCCGTCCACGCCTCCTCCTGCGGGCAGGCGCCGTAATAGGTGCAGTTGTCGTCGTAGTCAAGGAAGAGGAGCGGCATGCCGGCAAACACAACCGCGATGGGGACGGCCGCGGCGACCACGGCAGCCATGCGCAAGCGCCGCCGACCCTTGTTTCCCGCGCCGGGCGTCAGGTTCCGCAGGTACTGCGTTGCAAAAAGCGCGAAGTAGCGCGCGGCCATGAGCGCCGAAAAGAACGCGACAGCAAGCGCAAGCGGGGTCGCAAGGGGGAGTACCGCGTCCCGGTACTTCGTGGCCTCCTGGAACCCGAGGATCGTCGCGACCGCGGCGCCAGGCACGAGCACATATACCGCCCGCCAGAGGTACTTCTCGGCCCGTTCGACCTCCCGCCGCTGCAGGACCCCCAGCTCGCGCTTCCCGATGTGAGAGGCCCACGCGCCAAGGATCATGAAAACGAACCCCATCAGGAAGAGACCCCCCGCGGCGGCCCCGAGGAGCCACCCCGCGAGCGAGACGCCCGCCTTCGCGCCCCCAAGGCTCACGGCCGACACGACCGCAAGGATTGCGAGCGCGGGCAGCGCGAGGTAGTTGGCCACCGTGAGGAAAAGCCCGGCCCACTCGAAGCTCCGCAGGCCCTCGAGCGTGTGCTTCGCGCCGTTCTTCACGTTCTCGAAGTCCGAGGCGCCCGCCGAGGCCTTCGGCGAGGGCCTCGGCTTGGGGGCCTTCGGCGGCGCCCCTTCGCGCGGGATCTCTTCGATCCCCACGGGGACGTACAAGTCGTCGCCGGCCTCAACGGACAATTCGCGGTCCCCTGGCGGTGAGGGCCCCAGAGGGCTCATCAAGGTTCCGCCGCGGCTTTCCCCGGTGCAATCAAGCGGGCAGCACCGCGTAGGCCGGAGGCGCGTCCGGGTCGAGCGTTTGGCTCACGATCATCTGGTGGGCGCCCTCGGCTGCCGAGTCCAGCATTCCCTTGTACACCGCAAGCGCGGGATAGTCAGGAGGCTTGAGATCGCCGGGACAAGGGCGAGCCAATACATTGCGTCGAGAAGCGCGCCAAGCCACTGGAGTGCCACCTGCACGCTGTTGATGTTCGCAGGCGGCCCCTTGAGGATCGCCCAAATGCCAAAGGCCATCAGGAGCACGAGGACCGCATTGCCAACCGAGAGGCCCAGGAACGCCCCGCGCCGGCGCCGCCCCTCGCGGGTCACGAGCTTTTCGAGCAGGGTCGTCATGGCAAGGGCACCCACCGTGATGGCCACAAGCGCGATGAGGCTCGTCACGATCAAATCGAAGACGACCGAGTCGATCGCGGTTTCGATCACAGCCATGGTCGGGGTGCCGGCCATGGACGCGCTAAGCGACACATTCGTGGCGGCGCTGACCAGCCCCCAAATCAAGTAGAGTACCGAGGTGGTGGCGATCATCAGGCCACCTTTCCGCACGGCCCGCTGGTGGTCGGGTCCGAACTCCGCCGCGCCGCGCCAAAGCCGGACGACGCCCACGATCCCGGTGACCACCCCGATGAAGCCCACGAGCGCTGCGAAGATCAGGAAAAGGCTAAGGGCTTCGATGCCGCCCATGGAATTCAGCGCCTCGGCGAACCCCTGGTTGGCCAAGGCGTCGCGTGCGGATTGGACCGCACCAAGCAAGAGGAAGTTGCCCAGGGCCGAAAGGACGCTCGCGGTGACGGCGCAGAAGACGCCGATCTTCGTGAGGCGCAGGCCGCCGAAGGTTTTCTCGCCAGGCTTGGCAATCACGTAGTAGGGAACGGGGTAAGGGTAGGCGGCGGCGGGAGGTCCACCCGGCGGCGCGGGGTAACCGTAGGATCCGGGCCCTCCGTAGTAGACGGGGGCTCCGTAGTAAGGGGAGGGCGCGTAGCCCGCAGGCGCGTACCCCGCGGGTGCATAGCCCGGAGGCGTGTAACCTGGAGGCGTGTAACCTGCTGGTGCGTAGCCCGGCGGGGCGTAACCGGGCGGCGCGTAGGCGGGCGGCCCGCCATAGTACGCTTGCGCGCCCTGGTAGGCCGGCGCCCCATAGGGCGCAGCCGCCCTCTTTCCCGGCCCATGGGGATTGCCGCCCAGCGGACGGAGGCCCGGTTGTGGACCTGAGGGCCGCGCTTGGCCCACGGCTAGGCGTGCGACCGTGGGCCCGGCCTTGGGCAGCGGCGCGGAACTGGCGACTGCCTCCGGTGAGGGCCCCGCCGGGGCAGGCCGGCGCGGGCCGGGCGGCGGATCCGAGTCCATGAGCGAACTCCGTTGGCGGGGCCGACCCACCTGACCCACTGCAGGGTCGAGGATGGCAAGAACCTTTGGGCCGAGCGGGCGGAGCGGCCAGCGATCCTTGGCGCTCGCCTCAGGCCATTTGCCGGGCCGACGCCCCCGCCGAAGGAACCGGCGCGTCGGGGTCCGTGCCCTTCGTCACGGCCATAACGCGGCTCCCTTCCTCCGCCGCGCGGATTTGCAAAAGGTACACCGCTAGCGCTGCCCCCGAAACGAGCCCCAGGAGCGCATAGGGGTCGGGCCCGTTCAAGACGGCCGCCGCAAACAGCGTCACGGCCACCGACGCCCCCGTGCCCCCGAGCGCGAGCGCGTAAAACAGACCCGTGCACCGCCTGCCGCGCTCCGCCATGAGCGAGGAGAGCGCGCTCTGCAGAGCCACCGCACTCAGCCCATTCACCGAAAACCGCGTGATCGCGAGCGCCGCCGTGAAGGAAAG
>JBGPNV010000326.1:0-2802 GCA_041487695.1 Thermoplasmata archaeon
ACCTCGAGCAGATGGCCAAGCTCGCGTCGCTCGGCGTGACCGTCCTGATTGCCGCGCCGCCCTGGTACATCCGGCCGAAGACGCTCGACGACTTCCGCAACTACATGGCGGGCAAGATCCTCGACCACATCGGCGTCGAACACAACCTCTTCCCGCGGTGGAAGCAAGAAGAAGAGGGCGCCTCGGACTGAAGCCGAGCGGCGCGCCCAGGCGCCCGCGCGCTGGCCTGGCGCCCCGCGAGGCCTCCGCCTGCCGCTGATTTTGGCTCCGCAATGTTTATAGGGACTCTGGCTCACCGAGTGGCCCAGTGTAGGGGGCGACGGGAAGTGGCTGAAGGCCCTGATGGCGAGAGTCCCCCGCCTTCGGCCGACGCGGACCCTTCGGTCCCCCCTGTGGACTATTCGGGGCTCCCCCGCGTCATCATGGACGAGAAGAACATCCGCATCCTTTCCGCCACCGCGTTCCGGCCCCTCTCGGCCCGCGAGATCGCCTACATGTTCGACATTCCGCTCGTGTCCTGCTACCGCAAGATGGCGGAGCTCGAGTCCCTTGGACTTCTCAAGTGCGTCGACCGCCCCCTCACGCAGAGCGGCAAGCGCGTCAAGGTCTACAAGTCGCAACTCATCCGAGTCTCCGTGAACTTCGAGGGGGGGAAACTCAAGATTACCCTCGACGTCGCTTGGAAAAAGACGCAGCATTTCGAGGTCTCATGGACGCAGGCGCCCGGCCGCCTGCCCGACCCGGGGTCCCCCGACTCCCCATAAATATTATCAGGCACGGGAACCGCCTGGGTGGCCAAAACCCTGGTTTTCGTTTGTGAAAATCTCTGTTTGAGATTGATATAGGTAAGGCCACCGAACTAAGGGTACCAATCTCGGGGGAAAGCAAACATGGACAACCTAACCTTGCCAAAGCTTCTGATGGACGAATACAACCTGAAGATCCTGTCCGCGACGACCTTCAAGCCGAGGTCCGCGCGCGAACTCTCGTACATCTTCGGAATCCCGCTCGCTTCGTGCTACCGCAAGATCAAGGAACTCGAAGACCAGGGGCTCATCAAGGCCGTCTCCCGGGAGCTTACCCGCGAGGGCAAGCGGTACTCGAAGTACCAGTCCCAGGTCGGCTCGGTGCGGATCGCCTTCGAGGGGGGGCGCCTCAAGATGTCGCTCAACCTGGCCTGGAGGCAACCGATCGAGATCGAGGAGACGCCGGAGTCGATGATGCAGAAGGTAGACAAGCCTTCGCCAGTCATCACCCCGGAAGTCGCCGCCGTCCCGGCAGCGCCCGTCGCGGGCGCGTGAGCCGCAGGGCGCGGCCCGTCGCAACCTAAATAGCGCACGCTCTATCCGGCTTCCGTGTCGGTCACCCTCGTCCAGCACAAGCACTGCCCCTCGTGCGGCAAGGCGATCCTGCCGTCCCGCATGACCTGCGAGGGGGACTGCGAGGCGGCCTACGGCCGGATCAAGCGCAACCGCAGGTGGATGTGGCGGGGCTGGTTTGCCGCCACGGCGTTCCTCGTGATCTTCCTCGTGACCTATGGCCCGCACTGAGGGCGTTTGAAAGGTGACCCCCATGCTCGACGGCAAGACGTTCGCGTGCGTCGGAGGGACCTTCAACCGGCTCCACGCGGGGCACCGGCGGCTCATCCAGGCGGCGTTCGAATCGGCCGACCGCGTTGCCGTGGGCGTGACCTCCGACTCGCTCGTGCGCCGCCTGCGCAAAGGGAGGGCCTCGGAGGTCCGCCCCTACGCGGAGCGCGCTGCGGGCATCAAGCTCCTGCTCGAGGGCTACGGGGGCAACCGGTACGAAGTGGCGGCCCTCGAGGACCCCTACACGCCGGCCAAGCGCGCCGAGTTCGACTTGATCCTTGTCTCGCCGGAGACGCGCAAGACCGCCGAGGAGATCAACGCGCTTCGCGCGCTGCGCGGATTTGCCGACCTCAAGATCGTCGAGGTCCCCCACGTGCTCGCCTTCGACGGCCGGCCCGTTTCCTCGACGAGGATCCTTGCAGGCGAGATCGACGAGGACGGCCGCTCTGCCGGTCGCGAGGCAGCGCCGTCCGTCGAGGTCCCCGCACGGCCCCAAGCGCTCGAGCGCCTTGACGCGCCAAGCCCGGCCCCCGCTGCCCCGGCTCCCGCGGCGGCCCCTCCGCGTGCTCCGCCGGCTCCGCCTCCTCCACCTCCTCCACCTCCCCCACCTCCCCCACCGCCCACCTTTGAACCGTCCTCCGAGCTGGCCCCCGCGGCACCCGAAGAAGCCTCGCTTCCCCCGCCCCCGGCCCAACGAGTCGAACCGCCTGCACGGCGGGGGCCCAGGGCAAAACCCAGGCGGGCGAAAACGCCCGTGGAGAAAGCCAAGCCCGCCGGATCACGGGGCAAGGCCCCGGGAAGAATGGCCAAGCCAGCCAGAAGAAAGGTCAAGCCTACCGGAAAGAAGGCCGCAAGGAAACGTGCGAAGGGCCGTTCAGCGGCTCGAAAGGGTAGCCGCGCAGGCGGTCCTCGATCTCGGCGATGAGCTCTGCGAGGCTCATCGTCTTCTCGCCGGAATCTCGGACACGGACTGCGTAGGACTGGCTTGCCGCCTCCTTTTCGCCAACCACGATGATCATCGGGACCCAGGCGGTTTCCGCGTCGCGGATCTTGCGGCCCACCTTCTCGTCGCGGTCGTCCACGTCCGCGCGGGCCGGCAGGCCCGCCGCGAGCGTATCGGCGAGGGGCACGAAGGCCGCCGCCACGGGGATCACACGCACCTGGACGGGCGCGAGGAAGAAGGGGAACTGGCCCTTCTCGCCGCGCGCGGCGC
>JBGPNV010000327.1:0-2794 GCA_041487695.1 Thermoplasmata archaeon
GCCGGAGCCGCTCCTTCTCCGCGTCGGGAGGATTCTCCGCGTCTCCCATCCGCGCGCTTCACGCGCGGATCGACGTAATGTATTCACGTCGGAAGATTCAAGGGTGGAAAGCAGGTCAAAAGGCTAACCTGCTACTTGCCATCTTGGAAGCCAATCCGCTAGCCCTTCCACTCATGGTAGCCTCGAGTGGTTCAATCGGGTTAAGCCTCCATGGGGTTCACCCAATGGGCGTCCTTGGCCTGCTGCTCGCGCGCATCATGGCCGTCCCCGCGACGTATTCCGCCTACGGTTCAATCCGGGACGAACGTCGCTACGGCGAGCGCGAATTTCCGGGTACTGCCTTCCTCGAACGCCTACTCGTGCGGGGAGCTGCGGTAATCACCGTGCCAGCCCCTCGCCTCGCCCACGACCTCGAGCGCCGGTACCCCGGAGCAGGCGCCAAGATCCACGTGATCCCTCTGGGCGCGAGCGATGAGATATGCGTCGAACGGGCTGCGAAGGAGAGCCCAAAGGAATCCCCGGGGTCCGGCGAGTCCCCCATCGTCGCCTACGTGGGCCGGTGTGTCCCCATCAAAGGTATCGACCTGCTCCTCGCAGCCCTGAAGGACCAAGAAGTCCGAGTGAAGATTGCAGGGCGAAGTTCGCGCTTCTTCGACCGCCTCAAGAAGCAATACGCTTCGCAATTCGTCTCGGGACAATTCGCCTACCTGGGCGTCCTCGACGAGCCCTCGCTCCACCGACTCTACCGCGACGCCGACATCCTCGCCGTCCCCAGCCGCTTCGACACCTTCGGCCTCAATGCGGTCGAGGGCATGCTCTACGGCCTGCCCGTGGTCGTTACGACCGGCGGCGGGATCCACGAGTTCCTGCGCGAAGGCGAGGATGCGCTAATCGTTCCGCCGGATGACCCTCAAGCTCTGCGCGAAGCCGTCGTGCGGCTCGCCAAAGATCCGGCCCTCCGCGCGAGAATCGGTGAGGCCGCCAGGCGTAAAGCGCGCAAAATGACCTGGGAGAAGACCGCAGAAGGATTCCTCGAGGTTCTGCAGAGTGTTTCTTGATGCGCCCGCCCCCCACCCGAACGCCCCGCCAATGCGGGGCGTCGTGACGCGCCGGGGGCGTCAAGTCCTGCGGCGTCTTAGCGGACGCGCCGCCCCTTGGCCCAGGCCAAACCCACCGCCGCGTGCGGGGTCAGCGGCTCCTCGCGCTCGAAGCGGGCGGCCTCCCGGCCGCCCACCCACCGGATCTCGCGGCTCTCCCACGACTTGGTCGCCTGTTCGAAACCCGGGGGCCGCTCGAGCATCAAGAGAAAGTCGAGCTTGCATGAGAGCAGGTCCCAAGCGAGCAGGACCCTCTTGGGAGCCACCTTGCCTTGCGTCGCCACACCCAATTCCTCCAGGGTCTCGGCCCGCAAAACATCCTGAACCCTTCTGGCGCCCGGCTCGATCGAGCCCCCGGGCAGGCTGCTCCAGAGGCCCGGGTACTCGCCAACCTTTCTCGAGCGGTGATGCATCAGGAGCATGCGGCGCCCTCCGTCCATCGTGGCCGCCACGACGCCGACCTTCACCACGCGCCGCGAGAAGTCGCGCAGGCCTTCGCGGTCGGGGGCCAATGCAGCCCGCAGGGGGAGCGAGGCCCCGACCCGCTCGAAGAAGGCCCGCTTTCGCGCATCCGACCCGAGGCTCCGCTTGCCGACGTTTCGTGTTGCTTTGGCCCACGCTCGCATGAGCTCGACCGCCATCGCCTCCCCGCCGGCGATGTAATCGTGGTAGCGGCCCGCACCAAACGCGAGGGCGAACTGTCCACCCTGCTTCTGGGCCGACGTGATCCTCGCAAGGGGGCCGTTCCACAGTTTTCCGCCAGCCCTTTCCACCTCTTCGATTCGCGCCCCCAGGAAAGCACGGTCGCCCTGCCTGAAGGGGCCGGATCGCCCTGTGTGCCCGAACGGGACCAACGCCTCGAGGCTCCTCACCCGCAGGAGCGGGTCCTCGACCATTGGGGCGCGGGGCGCGAGGGGCTCCTTGAAACCATAGTACTCGAGAAGGAACGCTGTCAGAAGCGCCCGATTGGGCTGGCGCATGGCGCCGAGGGGCACGGCCACGCAGCCAAATCCTTCTGCCCTTCTATCAAGCCCACGGGTCTCATTCGCCCGCCCCCCACCCCTCGCGGGCCCCCCCTCGCGGGGCCCTGCCGTGACGCTCCGGGGGCGCGTTCGTCGAAGGCGGACAAGCGGACGCGGCGCCCCGCGCAACTCGCCATCTTTATCTCCCGCCCCTTTCACTCACCCCCCGTTCGCGCTTATATGCCAGGCAAGCCCGTGGTCGGCCGGAAAGGGAAGGTTGTGAAGGAGATCGTGCACCCCGCACCCACCCGGCGCCCCATCGATGCACTGCGCTACGCAAACCAGTGGGTCGCTATCTGGCGCCGCGAAGTTGTGGACGCGGATGCGGACCTCGAGCGGCTCTTGGAGCGGCTCAAGTCGCGGGGGCTCACGGGCAAGGCCGGGCTCCTTCGCGTGCCCCCTCCAGGCGTGCGGCGCGCGTGAAACCCACCTCGGTCGAATGGTTCCGCTACGAGGCTGCAACCTCAGCCGATGCGCGCCCCGCCCCGCTGCTCCAGGTCCTCTTTGAGTCCGCGGGACAGATCCAAAGTCTCTACGGGCTGGTCGATTCCGGCTCCGAGATCACGTGCCTGCCCGGGCCCATCGCACGAGCCCTCGGCTGCACCCTCTCCGAGGATGTCGAGGAGGTGCGCGTCTTTGGGGCCGCCGTGAAAGCCCACACCGCAGTCGTCGACA
>JBGPNV010000328.1:0-2778 GCA_041487695.1 Thermoplasmata archaeon
CCCCCCGCCCATCATCCCCCCGCCCATCATTCCTCCACCCATCATCCCGCCGCCCATGGAGCCGGCGTGGATCGCGAACATGGCCGCTGCAAGCACGCCTGCCGAGACGAGCACGGCGGCCGCGGTAGCGAGGAGCGGTGTGAGGTCGGGGTCGCGGGACATGCATTCCAACATCGGCATATCGTCATTATCAACATATCCCTCCCGGGTCCTCCGCCCTCCCCGGCCGCCGTGACCCCGCGGCCCCCCTCGAACGGGCTCCTGCAGGGGGCGAGCGCGCATCGAGGTCGGGGGGAGCTGTACGGGGGGCGCTTCGAGCGTTGGGGTGGGGGGCCCGCGACTCAAGCGACGCCACGCACTAGGTCCTCAAGAGGACCCGCACGCGCTCGAGGGCGAGGGCGAGTTGCGGGTTAGGGTGGGGAGGCTGGTCGAGGCGTTGGCGGGGGCACCGCGACGGACGCAGCCAAGAAAGATACGAACTATTATCTATGTGGGTAATCTTGGCTATCTTGTGGAATTCGTCAACCGTCTCAAGGAGCTTGCAGACCTTCGCAGGGCTCTTGCAGGCCCGTCACCGGCGATGGTGCGCGTCTATGGACGGCGCCGGCTCGGCAAGACGGAGATCCTGCGCACACTTTGCGAAGAGCAGGAGGGGCTCTACCTCCTCATCGACGAGACTGATGCGCGCCGCCAGCGGGAGTCGCTCTCTTTCCAGGTGGCACGCGAGACGAGCTCGATAGGGCTGCCCTACCCCAATTGGGACGCGTTCTTTGGGCACCTCACGAAATTGGGCGTGCCGTTCGTCGTCCTCGACGAGTTCCAGCGGCTCCTCGTCTCGGACCGGCAGGCGGTCAGCCGGCTCCAACACCACTGGGACGCGCGGCTGCGCCGGTCGGGGCCCTCCCTCATCCTGTGTGGGAGCAGCATCGGGATGATGCAGCGCGTCACCACGGCGAGGTCCGCGCCCCTTTTCGGCCGGCTTTCCGCGGACCTGCGCTTGCGCCCGTTTTCCTACGCGGCGGTCCGCCTGCTCTACCCGGACCTCGTGGAGGAGGAAGTGGTCCGGAGGTTCGCCGTCTTCGGGGGGACGCCCTACTACCACCAGTTCTCGGTCGGCCGGGGCCTCAAGGAGGCGGTTGTGGAGGCGTTCCTCGCGGACACCGCGCCCCTCATCGAGGAACCCCAAAATCTCCTGCGGCTCGAGCTCAAGGCGCCCTCGCGGCACAATTCGATCCTCTTCGAGATCGGGAATGGCACGCACGACCTACGAGGCCTCGAGTCGAAGGTCGCGGTGGCCCATGGCGGGTTGGGGCCGTACCTCGAGACGCTACGGCATGAATTGGACCTCGTCCGGTTAGAGGACCCGGTGCTCGGCCATCGCAAGCGCGCGCGGTACGTGTTCACGGACCCTTTCTTCGCGTTCTACTACCGGTTCATCTTTGACAACAGGCCCCGGCTCGAGTTGGGGCGGGCCGAGCAGGTGTGGGCGGACATCGAGAGGGACCTCGACGGGTTCGTGGGGCTCCAGTTCGAGCATGTGGCTAGGGAGGCGCTCACCCGGGTAAACGGCGGTCTCTGCAAAGGCGTCCCGGTGGATTTCGAGGTCATGGGAAGGTGGTGGAGCCGGCAGGGGGAGGAGATCGACATCGCTGCGTCGGGGAAGGACGAGGTGATGCTTGGCGAAGTGAAGTGGTCGGGCAAGCCTGTCGGTCTCGAAGTGCTTGAGGCGCTTTCGGTGAAGGCCCGGGCGGTCGAGGGGCTGCGGGGCAGGCCGGTGCGGTTCGTCCTCGTCTCGAGGGCGGGGTTCAAGAAGGCGCTCGTGGCGGCCGCCGAGGAGCGCGGCGCGTTGCTCCTCGACCTTCGGGACATCGCGGCGATTTGCGACGAGAAGGTCGGGCGGCGCCGGCGGGCCTAAGGTTGGATCCCCCGAGGCGTTGAGGTGGCACAAGGCTGCCGGTGTACGTGCAGGGTACGACTTGGGCAGAATCGCCGGGGCAAATTTGAGCCACCCCCCGCGCCCCCGCTGCACCCCTCCCGCGGTCGAGCGCAACCCCAAGACAATCCCCTGGGCCTGCCCGGGCGCGCGCGTGAGGCGCTGGGCGGGCGCGTTTGTGTTCGCGGAGTTGGAGGTCCCGGCGGAGCGGGCGGGGTTTGTGCGGTGGATGTTGAGGGCGCTCGCGAGGGGCGGGGAGTTGAACGTGGCCTCGTGGCTTGTGGACGAGGAGGAGCCCCTGGCGGTCAGGTTGGCGAGGCTGGTGGGGGCGGCGGCGGCCGGGGGGCCAAGGCAGCGAACGCCACCTGCATCCACTCCCGCCCAAAGCCCGTGTAGGCTGTGGAGTGCAAACATAATAATATTGCCTATCCATATGGATAATCAGAGGTATCTTCATGTTCGTTGACCGGCACGCAGAGATGGCCGCGCTGCTCAAGTCCCTCGCATCGCAGCGCCCGAGTCTTGTGCGCCTCTACGGCCGGCGCCGCGTGGGGAAGACCGAGCTCCTCCGGGCGCTTGGCCGCAAGGTGAAAGCGCTCGTCCTGCTGGCCGATGAGGCAGACCGGCCGCAGCAACTCGAAGCGTTCTCGCGCCAAATCGCGGAATTCACGGGCGGGTTGCGCCCGCCGCTTCGCGACTGGGATGACCTCCTCGATGCGGTCGAGGGAGTTGTTGCATAAACCCCGCCTGACCCGCTTTGCTCTTGAATCGACGAATGACGTGCCGCAAACGTGAAGGGCGGCCCGGCGTCCTTCTCGTGTACCACCAGTCGAAAGCCGCCGGAG
>JBGPNV010000329.1:0-2753 GCA_041487695.1 Thermoplasmata archaeon
AGAGCACGATGTGCCCGAGCTCGTGGACGGTCATTGAGGGTCGCCTCCGGCCACGATCGCCGTGCGCCGCTTTTGACGACTCCCTTGAACCGTCGTGTCCAGGGCCGCGCGAACCGGCCGAGGCAGGAGACCGAGGGGCCCCCGGGGGTCGCCCGGGGGGAAGAGGGACCGCGCCTTCGGTGCGCGTGGCTTCCCTATCACTGCTCCCGGTTCGAAATGGCGTCCCAGGCGAACGCGTTCGCGTCGGCGGGGTCCGTTCCGACGTACTCGACCTTCAGCTGCCCGTAGACGAAGGTGATCGACTCTTCAGGCCCCTCGTCGCCCGGGCCCGACCAGTCGATCTTCGTCGTGAAACCCGTGCCGAACGTGAACATGGTGAGGACCCTCACGTCCGAGGCATTCTTGTCGTTTACCTTGCGCACCTCGAGCGTCACCGACTGGTAGTGGGCGCCTACCGCACAATTCTTGAAAAACGCTGGCGAGGCCTTGTCCGTCGTCCTCTTGATCTGGAATTCGTTGAACTTGATCTTCCCGGCCCCGGCGCCGCCGGTCGCGCTGCCGATGGTCGTCGGGTTCTCAACGCCAAAGGAGAAGTCCTTGATCTCAAAGGCCCCTGTCACCTTGCCCGTGGAGTCTTCCACGGTCAGCCCATAGACGGTCGTCGAGTGCTTGTCCAGCGCGCCCCCCGAAGAGGCGTCTCCCGCATTGGGCGTGGAATCCTTCTTGCCCATCGCCGACCCGGCCGAGACGGCGCCCCCCAAAACGATGAGGGACACCACGGCGCCCACGAGCCACCGCTTCCCGCGCATTCGCTCTGCCATTCCCGCTTGTTTTCCTGGTTCCATGCTTCTCACCTGCGTTCCGTCAAAGTGCCTGCCTAGCGTTCGGCTCCCCTTGGGGCCGGCCAAGCCTGCCGGCGCGCCATGGGCGCCCGGCTCATATAATCCGGGGAGGAACGCCCCCGAAACGGGGGGGACTCGGGCGCAGCGACTCGCGGGCGCGCGCGGCGAGCCCACCTAAGGAGGGACTTGGAGCTCGACGGCCTTCTTGCGGCGCACAAGGATCTGGGCGATCTCGCGCGGCAGCGTGATGACGTCCTCGCGCTTGAGGCGGTAGACGCGGTTGTCCTCGCCCTCGAAGGGCGGGATGTCGTCGAGGATCCGCAGGACGACGACGGGCGGGGCCTGCGCCGGAGCCGCAGGCGTTGGCGCGGTCGCGGGCGGCTTGGCGGCCGGCCTCTCGGGCGCCGGCGCGCGGGGCGCCTCGACTTTGGGCGCCGGGGGCGGCGGCGTGGGGCCGGCGGGCGAACCCCCCTCGCGCGTGAGGCCGCTGCGCGTGGTTTCGACGAGCCCCTGGACCTGCTTCGCGAAGGCGAGCTCCTCGGCCGTGAGGACCCTGTCGTTCAAGGCGCCGCCCTCGACGGCGGCAAAGGCGAGTTCGGTCACCTTCCGGAGGCGCAGGAGCTGGATTTCCCGCCCCATCTCCTCGAGGTTACGGAACTGCCCTTGGAGGAGCACGAGCCTTGGCGAAGGCCCCTTGGCCGATTCGTCGGCGAGCCCCGCCCTTGCGTCGGCGAGGTAGGACGCGAGCCGCTCGTAGAAGTCCTGCGGGACCTTCGTGAGCGCGCGCGTCGAGCGCTCGCGCTTCTGGATGGAGTGGATCTCATCGTAGGAAAGGGGCTCGGAGGGCGCCATCCTCTGAAAGCGCGATGCGGGTGACCCTACTTGACCCTTGCCACCCCGAGGGTTCCGCCGCGCGGGCAGCCAACTCGAACCCCTGACTCCAAACTTTTATGGCTCCACGTCCGCCCTCCTCGTTCTGCGGAGGGCGGGGATGGCTCGGCAGTTCGACGTGGTTTTCCTCGGGCGCTTCTTCCTCCCCACGGGCCCCGAGAACTGTTGCGTCGGCGTCCGCGACGGGCGCATTGTGAAGATTGCCAAGCAGCTCGAAGCCGACTACACGCTGGACTTTGGCCACTACCTCGTGCTGCCGGGTGCCGTCGACACCCACGTGCACTTCCGCGACCCCGGGCTCACGCACAAGGAAGACGTGAGGACGGGGTCGACCGCCGCCGTGTACGGCGGCGTCACGACCATCCTCGACATGCCGAACACGGAGCCCGCGGTGCGCACCTTCAGCCAGCTCAAGGCGAAGTGGCAGGCGCTTCGCGACCGGTCGCTCGTCGACATCGGGCTCTTTTGTGAGGCCGCGCCCCAGACGGACTTTGAGAAGGCGAGCCAGCTCGCGGCGGGTTTCAAGGTCTACCTTGGCCCCACGACGGGCGAGCGCGGCTTCCGGTCGCTCGAGGAGTCGCGCCCCATCGTCGGCGCCGCGCTGAGGAGCGGGCGGCCCGTTTCCGTCCACGCGGAGGACCCCGCGCTGCTTGCCCACCGGCGCGCGGGCACGTCCACGCTGGCCGAGCACGAGGCGGACCGGCCCGCCGACGCCGAAGCCAACGCGATCTCGTGGCTGGCGGAGAACTTCGACACGCGGGCGATGAACATCTCGCACGTTTCGTCGGCGGCCGGCTTGCAGGCGGCCGAGCAGAGCCACTTCCTGGGCACACTCGATGCCACACCCCACCACATGCTCCTCGACTACGACCTGACTGGCCTCACGGCTCCGTCCCAAGGGAAGGTGAACCCCCCGCTGCGGTCCAAGGCCGACCGGGAGGCCGTGTTCGCAGCCGTGCGTTCGGGCAAGGTCCCGATCCTGGCCTCCGACCACGCGCCCCACACGGTCGAAGAGAAGGC
>JBGPNV010000330.1:0-2752 GCA_041487695.1 Thermoplasmata archaeon
CGTCAGCAGGCCGCCCGCCTCACCGGCCACCTGCCCCTCACCTGCCCTTGACGGCCTTCACGAGGCTCGCGAGCTTGCGGTAGGGGTCCGCGGAGCGCTCGACGGCCGTCCCGGTCACGATGATGTCGGCGCCGGCTTTCGCGACCGCCTTCGCCTGCTCGGGCGTCCGGATCCCGCCGCCGACGAGCAAGGGGACGGAGATTGCGCTTTTCACGGTCCTCACCATCGCGGGCGGGACGGGCTGAGGGGCGCCCGAGCCCGCCTCGAGGTAGACGCAGGCCATCCCGAGGTACTGCGCAGCCAGCGCATAGGCTGCGGCGGTTGCCCCATCGCCCCGCCGCACGACCTCCGCGCGCCCGACGCGCCCGACCTTCATCCCCGGGGCGATGATGATGTAGCCCATGGAAATCGGCTCGATCCCGAGCAGGCGCACGAGGGGCGCGCCGCGCATCTGCTCCCGCGTGAGGAACCGCGGGTCTTTGCTGTTCATCATGACCATGAAGTAGATGGCGTCGGCCCGCGGCGTAAGGAGGCTTGCCGAAGTCGGGAAGAGGATGACCGGCAGGTCGACGCGCGCCTTGATCGCGCCCACGGCGGCGTCGAGGTCCGTGTGGGTGTAGCCCGTGGAGCCTCCAATCATGATTGCGTCGGAACCCGCGCGCTCGGCGGCCGCGGCGATCCTGACGGCGGCTTTCCCCGGGTGGTCCTCCGGGTCGATGAGCGTCATGTGCAGCTTTTCTTTGCGCAAGCGGCGCCAGAGGTCTTCCTTGACGGTCATTGGAACCACCCGCCGACGGCAAAGGCCAGCGTGGCGAGCGCCATCCCGACCTTGGAGATGCGCTGGGACCCGCGAGGCGAGGCGCGGACAACAGCCGCGGCGTAGATGAAAGTGGCGTCCGCCGCGGCGATCACGACGAGGTAGAGGACCCCGAACTGGCCGAGGGGGTAGAAGGGCACGGGAGAGAGGGCGACGGCCGCAACGGTTGCGGCCGCCGACACGGTCCCCGCGCGGCGCGCGCCCACGCGCTGGGGGAGGGTGTGCCGGTCGGCGTCCGCCTCCATGTCCTCGACGTCCTTGGCCACTTCGCGGCCGAGGGAGGCGAGGAAACCGAGCGCGGCAAGCGGGAGCGTGGCGAGGGGCGCGTCCATGATCACCCCGCCGAAGAGGAACGTGATGCCTGAAAGGTACGCGATGGCGGCGTTTCCGGGAAGCCCCGCGGCCTTGAGCCCCTTCTCGTACGCCAGCATGACGAGGGCCGAGGTGGCGACGACGGCGAGGGCTGGCAGCGAGAGGTACGCGCCGATCGCGAAGGCGGCGGCAAAGAGCCCTGCCGAAACTCCGAGGGCCGCGCGCGCCGTCACGCGGCCCGAGGGGATGGGGCGCTCCGGGTGCCCCGTCTTGTCGATCTCGCGGTCGGAGGTATCGTTGAGCGCGTTGCCGGCGCCGATGAAGCAAAATGCGCAGGCGCAGCCCAGCGCGACCCGGACGAGGGCTGTGCCCTCGAGGGCGAAGGGCCCCGCGCCCGCGAGGGCGCCGGCCACGACTGCGGCGCTCGCCACCACCCCGTTGCCGGGGCGCAGGAGCGCGAGGAAGCCCCCCATCGCGCGGCTATCCGCGCCCCCCTCATAAACCGTTCGCCCGCCTCAAGTCGAGCGCGGAAGCGGCGGCTCGGGATTTATATCGCAAGGGCAGGATAATACGCTGGGGTGGCCCCACGGCGGACGAACGGCCCGTCCTTTCGCCATCGAAGCGGCGCGCGATCCGAAAGCAGGCCGAAATCGAGGTCGACCTCGACGAGCGGCGCTTGCGCCGGCGCCTTGCGGCGCTGGGGATCGGGCTCGTGGTCCTATGGGTCGTCGTAATCTTCGGCTCGTCGATGCAGGCCACGCTCGCGCGGATTCCCATCCTCTCGGACATCGTCGGCTTCTTCTACATCGAGGCGACGACCGTTACGGTCGCGGGACTCTTCCTCGTGATCTTCTGCGACACGCTCTTCTTCGTCATCTTCCCGGGCGAGCTCTACTTCTTCGTCGCGCTCGCCCACGGGATGGAGCCCGCAGTCGCGATCGCCGCCGCCTCCGTCGGGGGAATCCTCGGCCAGGTCGCGAACTACTGGATGGGCCGCTACGGGCGCAAGAAAGGGAAGGACCGTCCGAGGGGCGCGAGGCTCATCCGTTTCGCGGAGAAGGCGAACGGGCGCGGCGGCACGGCGTTCCTGGCGCTCGCGCTGGCCACCCCATCGCCCGAAATCATCGGCTTCGCCTACGGGCTCGGCAAGTACCCGGCGGGCCGCTTTGCCAGGATGGCGGCGGCCTTCCGCACGGTGAAGTGGGTCAGCCTCTTCATCGCGTTCCTCTACCTGCGGCCTTACCTCGCGGTCTTCGGCATCTAGGCGGGAAGCGCCCCAGCGCGAGCGCAGGGGCGGGGTTCGATCCCCCCGGGGCCCCCTAGAAAGATTTGATGGGACGGCCGCCCCCAAGGTAACGACTTAGTTTATCGCGGGCTCATCCCGGGCGCACGCCCATAGGGATGTTGGGGACGTTTGGTGCCGATAGCGCGGAACATCGCTTCGGTCGGCCTTGGGCAGGCGGGCGCCCCCCCGCCGCCAGCCACGAACTGGCACTCGCTCACGGATGGCGCGCTCTTCGAGCGGCTGGAATCGAACGCCTCGGGGCTTTCGCACGAGGAGGCCCGGCGTCGACTCACGGAGGTCGGGCCCAATGAAATACGTGAGGAGGCCGCGGAAGGGCC
>JBGPNV010000331.1:0-2734 GCA_041487695.1 Thermoplasmata archaeon
AGTCCTTGAGTTCGAAGAGCGCGCGGCCGAGCGCGCGGTGCGCCTCGACGAGCCCGGCGTCCGTGTCGATCGCCTTGCGGAGCGCGTCGACGGCCTCCTTCGGGCGGCCAAGCTCGGCCTGCGCCAGGCCGCGGCCGAGCCAGGCGGCCCCGTACCCCGCATTGAACGAGAGGGCCTTCTCGAAATCTTGGAGCGCCTCGGCGGCCATCTTGCGGCCAAGGCGCACGTTGCCGCGGTCGACGAGCGCGTCGCTCGCCTGGGGCGCGATCGTGAGGGCCTGCGTGAAGGACCGGTCGGCCTCCTCGAGCGCCCCCGTCCCCGCTTCGAGCGTGCCCTTGAGGGTCCAAGCCTCGAAGAGCGTGCTGTTGATCTTGAGCGCCGACTCGAGGTTGGCAAGCGCCTCGCGCACGGTCCGGGGGTCGTCGGCAAGCGCCTTGGCGCGGCCCACAAGCGCGTCGGCAAGCTGTGGCTGGATCCTCAGGGCCTGGTCGAAGGCGCCGATCGCGCCCTTGCGGTCGCCCTTGGCAAAGAGGACGCGCCCGCGCTCGAGGTGGGCCGCGTCGAGGTCGGCCTTCGACTTGATCGCGGCGTCGAGCGCCTTGAGGGCGTCGTCGTGGCGACCAAGGGAGGCGAGCGCGCGCCCGCGCCCCAGGAGGCCGAGGGCCGAGGCGCGGTCGACCTTGAGCGCCTCGTCGAACGCCGAGAGCGCCTCCTGGGGCTGCTTGAGGTCGAGGAACGCCTGCCCGAGCTGGAGCCAGGTCGCCACGGACCTCGGGTTCACTCCAAGCGCCTTGCGGAAGGAATCCGCCGCCGCCTCGAGCTTCTTGAGCGCCACGAGCGCAACGCCGCGCCGTACCCATGCGTCCTCCGCCGTCTGGTCCTTTGCCACGATCCGGTCGAGGACGGCGACGGCCTCCTCGAAACGCTTGAGGCGCAGGAGCGCGTCCGCCTTCTTCGAAAGCAGGAGCGGGATGTCGGGCGTGGTCTTGAGCGCCTCGTCGTAGGCGGCGATCGCCTCGTCGAAGGCGCCCTCCTCGAAGGCGAGGTCGCCCTTCGAAACCCACACCTCGCCGCGCGCCGGCGCTAGCTTCGAGGCCCTCGCGTAGGCTTCCTTCGCCTCCGCCTTGCGGCCAGCCTTGTTGAGGGACTCGGCCTTGGACGACCACGCGTCCGCGTAGTCGGACCGCAGCTCGATCGCCTTCTCGAAGGCCGCCACGGCCTCCTTCGGCTTGCCGAGCTTGTCCGTGCAGAGCCCCTTGAGGTACCAGCCCTCGGGCGACTGCGCGTTTAACGCGAGCGACTGGTCGAAGTCCGCGAGCGCCTCCTTGAAGCGGTTCTGCGCGAAGATCGACTCGCCCTTCGCGCGCCACGCGTCGGAGAAGCCCTTGTCGGCCTCGACGGCTTTGGTAAAGGCCTTTTCGGCTTCCTTGAAGGCGCCCATGGACCGGTGGATTTCCCCCAGCTCGAAGTACAGCTTCGCGTCGCCCGCCTGCACACCGATCGCGCGGTTCATCGCCTGCACGGCGTCGGCGTCCTTGCCGAGCGTGCGCAGCGAGCGGGCCTTGAGGACGAAAGGCTCGGCGGTGGCGTCGCCCGCCTCGACGGCGGCGTCGAAGCACGAGGCCGCCTCCTCGTTCGAGCCGCGCGCCTGGAGGACGCGGCCCTTCGCGAGCCACGCGACGGGGTTCTTCCGCTCGATCGCGATCGCGCGGTCGAAGCACTGGATCGCCGCGTCGCCGTCCCCCTTCTCGACGAGCGCCTGCCCCTTGGAGGTCCAAAGCTCCGCGTCGCCGGCCTCCCGCTGGAGCGCCTGGTCGTAGCAGGCGACCGCCTCGTCGACCCGCCGCAGTTCGGCAAGCGCGCGGCCCTTCCACTTCCACGCCCGCGCGTGGCCCTGGTCGATCCGGATCGCCGCGTCGTAGGCCGCGATCGCCGAGGTCGGGTCGCCGGTCGCGTGGAGGGTGCGCCCCTTCTCGAACTGCGCCGCCGCGTTCTGCGGGCTGAGCTGGATGACCTTGTCGAACGATGCGCCGGCCTGCTTGAGGCGCCCCAGGGCGGCAAGGACCGTGCCCTTGGAAAAGTGGCCCTCCTCGCTGCCGTCGTTCAACTCGATGACCTTGTTGAAGCACTCGACCGCCTTCTCGAGCCGCCCCATCTTCTGGAGCGCCTTGCCCTTGCCGAGGTAGGCCTGGACGAAGTCGTCCTTGAGCTTGATCGCCGCGTCGTAGCAGGCGATCGAAGCTTCAAGGCGCCCCTGCTCGACAAGGACATTGCCCTTCTCGAGGTGCGCGCGCTCGAAGTGGCCGTCGAGCGTGATGACCTTGTCGAAGGCGGACACGGCCTCGTCGAGCCGCTTGAGCCTTTCGAGCGCGATGCCGCGGTTGAAGTGCGCCTCGGGGTTGTCCGGGGCAAAGGAGATCGCGCGCTCGAGGCACAGGAGCGCCTCGTCGTGGCGAGAGAGCGCGTTGAGCGCCGCGCCCTTGTTGTTCCAGGCGTCGTCGTACTCCGCCGAGAGCTGGAGCGCCTTGTCAAAGCACCCGAGCGCCTCGGCGTGCCGCCCGAGCGCCGCCAGGGACTCGCCCTTGTAGTTCCACGCCTGCTCGAAGTTGCCGTCGAGCCGCAGCGCCGTGTCGAAGCACTGGAGCGCCTCCTGGTGCTTCTCGCGGTAGGAAAGGGCGTAGCCCTTGTTGTTCCACGCCTTGACATTCCCGTCGTCGAGCTCGAGGACGTCGTC
>JBGPNV010000332.1:0-2693 GCA_041487695.1 Thermoplasmata archaeon
CACGGCAAACGCCTGCGTCATCCGCTCGCGCGAGGGGTACGAGCCGCCCGTCCCGAGGAACGCGAAGCGCATCGGGCGGGCAGGGGGCGCCGCGCGCCAAAAGGGTTTCTGCCTGCGCGCGGCGCCCCCCCAGGAGCCGGCCCGCCTGCCCAAGCCTTTTTGAGCGCGCTCGGGATGCCTGGGGCACTCGAGGGGCCAACGTGGGGAAATTCAAAGAGTTCCGGCGAGGCTACCAGCCTTGGGAACACGAAGGCGGCGGCAACAGCGTGATGGGAGGCGGCGGAGGCGTGGGCGGCGGCGACCTGCACTCGTCGGCCCTCGACCACGACTTCGTCTCGACCCTTGGCGGGCCCTCGGGGTCGCCCGCCGACCCTTGGGAGGGGCTCGCCGAATGGCTCGACTCCACGCGCTGGGGCACCGCGCGCATGGAGCAGCAGGCTGCCGCCTGCGCTGTGTGGCTGAAAACCGAGGGCGCAAAGACGGTGCTCGAGGTCGGCAGCGGCCTTGGGCTCACCACAAGGCGCCTCGTCAAGGACGGCCTCAAGGTCACCGCCGTCGAAGCCTCGCCGGCCCTCCTTGCGCGCACGAAAGCCAACGCGAAGGGGGCCAAGGTCCTCGCGTGCGACCTCGTCGAGCTGCCGGCCGGCCCCTTCGACGCCGTCGTATCACTCCGCAACGCCCTCAGCCGCCTCGCCATCGAGGGTCAGGCCGAGCAGTTCCTCGAGACGGCGCGCAAGAGCCTCAAGGCCGGCGGCCTCCTCTCCGTCGCCTTCCTCAACCGAGACGGCCTCGACGAAGGGTCCCTGAACAAGGTGTTTCCCTCCGAGGCCTTCGACTACCAAGGCAAGCGCACGATCCTCTACGACCTGTGGCAGGCGCACCCCGACGGCGGCAACCGGTTTGTCTGGGCGCCCCTTGTCATGCTCGGCGACTACTCGATCGACTGGATCCGCCGCGCAGTCCCCTACCGCTTCTTCCGCTTGGATGAGGTCAGGGCCGCCTTGAAGGCCGCGGGCTTTGAGGTAAAGGGGGCCGTCGATGCCGTCGATGGGATCACGGCTGCCTCAAAGACCTGCCGGCGCATCGAGGTCCGCGCCCGCGCGAAGTGAGGGGCAGGCCGCGGGGCGATTTGAACGCGGGCTTGCCAGTAAGTTGGCGTCACTTGGGGATTGGCGCGGCCACGCCGGGTTTACTCAATCTCACCAGGGACCCCGATGAACACGGCCCTCCATCTGGGGCAGGGGCTCGCCCTTCCCCGATTCGACGTCTCCGGCCGTCAGGTAGAGTGCGCTTGCCGCCGAAAAGTCCGGCGCCGCTGCGGTTTCGTTCGCCATGGACTCCGGAGCCACGACCCACACCCCCGCGGCCCCGTAGGCGCCTGCCGTGGCATTGGTCCGGAAGACCGTATAGACTTGTTCGGTGTCCGTGTGAAGGTCCCGGTTCGAGTCACCGTCGCGGCCGTTGATCTGCCCGTCGTCGTTCGTTCCCCGCGGCCGGAGGGCGCCGAGATTCTCCCCTCGCGCAAAGCCGCTGGGGCATGCTGGCTGGTTCATTCCCTCTCCTGCCTGCTGACATCCAGTCGAATCGCCTGGAGCGCGTCAGCGGGCGAGGCGAAACGCACCCAACCCCGGATGGGCATCTTGCGCAACTTTCCATCCAGAGTCACGAAGAGGTCGCCGCGGGCCCCGAGGAATGCACAGACATGCGGGATGTCGCGGCGGTCGGACACCCGCTCGGCCACCTCGCCTTCAAAGTGCTCCCATTGGAATGCCCAGACGACATGCCGTCTGGGCATGCGGGCAAGCAGGCCGTAACCGTCCCTTCCCGCGGGCCGGCCAAACTCCGCCACGAATGTGCGGGACGCCTCTTGCAACAGCGGTTCCGTGACGACGACTTCGCAGAGGCCGCGTCCCGCCATCTCCACAAGTTGGCTCGGCGCGCTGCCGGGGTGCCGTGCCGCTGCAACCAGAACGTTCGTGTCGAGGAGGGTCCGCAACAAGGGCGATGCCCCCTACCCGCGAACCTTTCTCACAAGCCGGACGATCCGCTCCTCCTCTCGGCGGGTGAGCCGGCCCTTCCTCCCGTAGCGGCGCTGCAGGTCCTCAAGGATCAAGCGCGAGCCCATTGCCTCCACGGCCTCGGCGATGAAATCCTCGCGATCCCTGTACTCACCCGCCGCGACCTTCTTGTCGATCAAGGCCAGGAGGTCAGGCGGAATCCTGCGCGCGGCGGGTGCGGACATCTTGATCAAAAGAGACGGCGGGGCGTATTTGCGATTTGCGGTGCGGCCGGCAGGCGGGCGCACGCACCCTCATGAACCGCGGGCCTGGCCCTACCATCCCTAACGCCTCCGGGGTGCTCTTGGGGAGCGGGCCGCCCAACGCGTCCACTCGTCCCGCATGTGTTCCGGGCTCGGCCAGGCACCCCTGCCCCCAATTGCCGCCCAAGCGCCCTCCGGCGAGAGGAGCGGGACGAAGTCGAAGATCCCCTCCGAAACGCTCCGGCGATTCCGAGTCACCAGGGCAAACGAGCGAGAAACGTACGCCGACGCGACGTGCGGGGCGTCCTTGCGGTCCCGCACGTAGGGGGCCACGATCGGGAGCCCCCGTTCCTATCCACCTCGGCGACGAACCTTCGCACGGGCATCTCTACCAGCATCATGGCCGCATCGAAACCTGCGGTCCTCCCATGGA
>JBGPNV010000333.1:0-2647 GCA_041487695.1 Thermoplasmata archaeon
CATTCGAGGCCCGGCCCGTCGGCGGGCAGGAGGAAGATCGGCGATGTGTAGTTGGACCCGCGCGCGCCCGCCGACGCGTTCGGGGAGACCCCCGACGCGTCGAGCGACGCGTTCACGAGGGTGCCGTTCTGGAAGTCGTCCGAAAAGAAGGCCACCGAGTCGCCGTCCGCCTCGACCACGGCGGTGAGGTTCGGCCCGGCAAAGCCCGAGCCGTCCGGCGGGTACTTGACTTCGACATCGAGCGGCAGGGAGAGGAACGGCCCGCCCTCGCCCGGCTCGCCCGCCCGGGCGGCCCCCTGCGACGCAAGGGCGAGGAGCACGAGGGCCGCAACCACGCGCACTTCCACGCGGGCGCCATCCCCGCGGCGGCGATAATCCTTTTCACACCGTCCGCCGGGCCGAGGGCGGGAGGCTGCAGGCGCGACCTCGCGACGCCCAGGCATAAAGCGCCGCCGGCACGCGCCGCAGACCGGGCAAGCCGAAAAGGAGTCCCGCGAACGGGCGGACGGCCGGCAAAAGCCTCGCGAGGTCCGGCAGCGCCGCCTCGCCCGAGAGGACCCGGCCGCTGGGCTCGAGGATGAGGTGGAAGGACAGGTCGAAGGCCTCACCCAGCTCGGGGCGCAGGCGCCCCTCCCATTCGGGGTCACGCATCGAGACGAGCCGGACCCGACCCCCGCGGTCCAGGGTGCGCACGGCCCCTGCGAAGCGCGAGCAGGTCGAGCAGTCTGTGTCGTAGACGAGCGTCCCGCTATCGGGGCGCGGCGACATTTCAATGCCCCGCGTGCTGGCTCTCGAGCCACCGCTCTGCATCGATCGCGGCCTGGCAGCCTGAGCCGGCCGCCGTAATCGCCTGCCTGTAGCGCTTGTCGAAAACATCCCCTGCGATGAAGACGCCCTCGACCGAGCTTCTCGTGTTGTCGTGGATCTTGAGGTAGCCAAGCTCGTCCATGTCGAGCGCACCGCGCACGAATTCCGTGTTCGGCCTGTGCCCGATTGCGAGGAAGAGGCCCTCGGCCTTCATCGTGTCTTCCTTGCCGGTCACCGTGTCCTTGAGGCGCAAGCCTTCGACCTTCTGGGTGCCGAGGACCTCGGTGACCTGGCTGTTCCACCGGAATTGGATCTTGGGGTTCTCCGTCGCGCGTTTCTGCATGAACTTGGAAGCCCGCAGCTTGTCGCGCCGGTGGATGATCGTGACCGTCGAGGCGAACTTCGTGAGGAAGGTCGCCTCCTCCATCGCCGTGTCGCCGCCGCCGATCACCGCGACGTCCTTCGCCTTGAAGAAAAAGCCGTCGCAGGTCGCGCAGGCCGAAACGCCGTGGCCGCGAAGCCGCGTCTCGGACGGGATGTCGAGCCACATCGCGGAGGCGCCCGTCGCCACGATCACCGCATCCGCCTCGATGAGCACGTTATCCGCCCAGAGCTTGAACGGCCGCCTCGAAAAGTCGACCTTGTCGACATTCGCGGTGATAAACTTCGTCCCGAAGCGCTCGGCCTGGTCGCGGAAGAGCTGCATCATCTCGGGGCCCATGAGCCCCTTCGGGAAGCCCGGGTAGTTCTCGACCTCTGTGGTGAGCTGGAGCTGCCCGCCCCAGGGGACGCCTTCAATGCACAGCGGCGCGAGGTTCGCCCTCGCCGCGTAAATCGCCGCCGTGAGTCCCGCCGGCCCCGACCCTATGATCACGACTTTGTGCGCCATGGTACGCAGAAAAAGCCGCTCTGCCCATTTAAGCCAAACGCCCCTGAATTGCAGGCAGTCATCATGTCTTCGAGGGCGGCCCTTGGCTCCGGAGCATGGCAAAAGCCTCCTTGGCGAAAGGGTTGCGTGTCTGGGCTTCCGCTTCCGAGAGCGGCATCCAGGCGGCTTCGTCAAGTTCCGTGCGGTCGAGCCGGAACGCCTTCGACTTGAGGGTCACGAGGTAAACAAAGCAGACCATGAAGTAGGCGGAGCGCTCGAACTTGCGCGACGATACAAGGAGGAGCGTCGAGCTGAGGGGCTCAACCCCGAGTTCCTCGGCAAGCTCACGCTTCACGCAAGCCCCCGGGTGCTCGTCCCACTCGACGAACCCGCCTGGGAGGTTCCACCAGCCCGCCGCGACGCCCCGGTTCGCCTTTGCCATGAGGACGCGGCCCTCGCCATCGAGGATCACGGCGTTGGTAACGAGGCGGTGCATGGACTGGAGGACCGCCGCGCGCGCGAGCGGCGTGACCGAGTCGGAGGCCACGACGCGCTCCTTGTCCATCCACTCCTCCGGGTGGCGGTCAAGCAGCGGCCGGCCGAAGAGGACCTCCGCGCCCATCGCGCGGAACCCCGGGCGAGTCTCCACCTTGAAGGGAAGCCGGCTCGCTTCCGTAGGGAGGTCAAGACGGTCCTCCCGCTTCTCGAGGTAGACCTTCCCGTCCGTCTCGATGTAGATGTGTCGGCCAGCCATGATTCCCGGGCGCACGCTCCTTGGGGTTCCTCGACTGCGCCTCTCCTCGGCTCTTGCGCGCATAAAGGTTTGGCGCGCGCGCCCGGGGGCAAGCCCTTATTCGCGGCCACGTGGTGGGAGGTTGCGAGGCTGCCTCGTGCCGCGCGCGACCCTGAAGCGCACCGTCCTTGCCGGCGCCACACTCGTGACCGCGGGGGGCGCGAGGCGCGGCGACCTCG
>JBGPNV010000334.1:0-2584 GCA_041487695.1 Thermoplasmata archaeon
AGGTCTTCAACGTCGCATCCCAACCGGGCCCGGCGAGACCGGACCCGGACGAGGAAGAGCCGCGAGGGGTTGATTACGTTAGTGGTCGCTCAGCCAGCGTCCTTAACCGAAGCCCGATGAATTCCTATGTGAATCACGCCTTCGTTCTCCACTGGCCTCAAAACGCTGAAAAGGCGATCGAAATCGAAAAGCCCGTACTCGACCCCACAATAGTGGGAGTCGCGTAAAAGGTAGTCCATCTTGTCGACATCCAAAGGACCGCTGATTGCTTCGCTCAACCATCGATTCTTCGGGTTGGTTAGCCCTGAAAGAATCTCCAAGACGGCGCGAGGGTCTTGAAGCAAGTCCTTAACGCCGCTGTGTTCGATGATCTTCTTTGTCATTGCCTCGTGACTAAACTTCCCATCCGTTACCTCCTCAAGCACGTGCGAAAGGGGCCCATGGCCGAGGTCATGGAGAAGCGCGGCGGCCGCTCCGTCGAGCGAGGCATTGCCGTCGACAGCCACGCCTCCGCTTTCAAATCTCAGAATCAAATTCCGCATGTTCCACATAGTGCCCATCGCATGGCCGAAGCGCGAGTGCTCGGCCCCGTGGTAGGTGTAGCGGCTAGTTCCCAAATGCGCGACCCTTCTCAGTCGTTGGAACTGGGGGGAGTCAATCAAAGGGAGGAGCGTGGTCGCCTCCTTTGGTTCAAGACCAATGAAGCCGTGAACAGGGTCGCGGAAAAGGTGCCGCCCCTCTCCCCATGATCTGTTGCTGACCATCGGCCTCCGCACCCATAAAGCACGCTTCAAGGCGCAGAGGCCGCCTATAAACGTGATGGGGGGGAGTGTGGGCAATATGCGACATCTCTGCTAGGGGCTCCCGAAGGGGCAGCTATTCCTCTTCGGCGGAGCGCGCAAGCGCCTTTCGCGCGCCCGCGACGTCGTCGACCTGGAAGATCAGGTCAACGCCCTTCGAGGACTTTGCCGAAAGGAAGACCGCCTCGACATTGATCCCGCGCCTGGCAAGCCGCTCGGCGGCGTCCGCGATCGCGCCGGGCCGGTTGCTCACGCGGAGCGTGAGGACTTCGTTGCGCCTCGCCTCAAAGCCGCGCTTGGCAAGCTCGGCGATCGCAATCTCGGGCCGGTCCACCACAAGGCGCAGGTTCATCCGGTCCGGCCCGCGCCCAAGGGTGATGCCCGTCACGTTGACGCCTGCTTCGGCAAGCGTCTTCGTGACCTCGGCAAGGGAGCCGACCTTGTTGTCGATTGAAAGGGCGATTTCAAGCGCAGCCATTATCGACACCCCGCCCGCCCCAGGCCGGCGGCACCCTTAAGCCTTTCTTGCGGTGTTCTCAGGGACCGGGAATTAACCGAGGTCGGCCTGCGGCGCCCCTCGCGCCGTGGAAGGCTCGCACAAGGTTCCACGCTGGGCTTCTTGAAGGGTGGACGGCTCCACGGGCAGAGGGGGATTCGAGCCGTGGCCGAAAGCCCCCCGAGCCGCGCGAAGGTGGTCGGCGCACTCCTCGCCGTCTACATCATTTGGGGGTCCACCTACCTCGGCATCCGCTTCGTGGTCGAGACGATCCCGCCGTTCCTGTCGGCGGGCCTGCGCTTCACCTTGGCAGGCGGCGCGCTCTTCCTGCTCGCGAAGCTGCAGGGCGCGGCAAGCCCTTCGCGTGCGTCGTGGAAACCCGCGGCAATCACCGGAGGCCTGCTCCTGCTCGGCGGCAACGGCCTTGTCTCGTGGGCCGAGCAGAGCGTTCCTTCGAGCCTGACGGCGCTGCTCATCGCGATCGTGCCCCTGTGGGTCGTCGTCATCGACTTCGTGCTGCCGGGCCACGCCCGCCCGTCGCTTGGCGTCCTCGCGGGGATCAGCCTCGGACTCGCCGGGGTTGCGATTCTTGTCGACCCTTGGCAGGTCGGGGCCGCCCCCATCGACCCCGTCGGCGCGGCCGTCCTGATTCTCGCCTCGGCGATCTGGTCGGTCGGCACGATTTACGGGGGCCGTGTGAAACTCAAGGAAGCGCCGCTCCTCGTGATCGGCATGGAGATGCTGGCCGGCGGGGTCATCCTGCTCGTGGCCGGGACGATGGTGGGCGAATGGAGCGCGTTCAACCTCGCGGCGATCTCACAGCGCTCGGCGATTGCGTTCGTTTACCTCGTGCTCGTGGGCGCCATGGTGGGGTTCACGGCCTACTTGTGGCTCATCAAGAACGTCCCGCCGGCGCTTGCCACGACCTACGCGTTCGTGAACCCCGTGGTCGCGATGTACGTGGGGTGGCTCGTGGCCGCAGAGCCCATCACGCCGCAGACCGTGCTTGCCGCGGCCGTGATCATCGCGGGGGTGGCGTTGATCACGCAGGCGAGGCAAAGGCCCGCGGTGGGAAAACCAACCAAAGGCCCCACTTGAAGGCCGTGCAACCGCCCGTGGCCTGTGCCAAAGGTTAACTCGCGACACACTAGTGTAGTGTCCTCTGTTTGACTACGCTTATATCTCAGGGGCGCCATCGCCCTTTGTGCGCGTGGCGCCCCCGATCGTACTGACCGCCGAGGAGCGGGACGGGCTGACGAGTTGGGCGCGGGGTCGTTCTACTCCGCAC
>JBGPNV010000335.1:0-2575 GCA_041487695.1 Thermoplasmata archaeon
CCGGTGGGCGCGACGATGAGGGCGTTCCTGCCAGCAAGCAGGCACGCAAGCGAAAGGGCCTGGGGCGCCGAAGGCGACTCGAAGCCGCACTCGAGAAGCCAAGCGCGGATCGCGCCGTGGAGGTCGCGGAAGGACGCGGGCGCGCCCCCGGGGTCTGCCATGGGCGAGGCGAAGCGGCCCTCCCTCAAAAAGGCGCGCTGAGTTCGACCGCAGAGGCTCCGAGCCGCGCAAACCCTTAATCCGCCCGCGGGCCCTCGGCCGACCGAGGGGGACCATGCCGACGCTCAAGAACCGCCACCCGATCCGCGACAAGGAGGCGCGTGAAGTTGCCTCGGCGCTGCTCGCGCTCTTCGGGTCCTCGATCAACTGGGACGGCAAGCTCGTCGAAGCCGGCGACGACCAGGGCTTCCGCATCTACTTCATCGACGGCGTGCCGACGGCCTTCGCCGTGGAGGGCCGCGTCATGCCCACGGTGCGCGGCCTCCTTGCCTTCCCGGCGACCTCGCGCTACGTGACCGTGGACAAGGGCGCGATCGACTTCATCCTCCGGGGCGCGGACGTCATGGCCGCCGGGATCGTCGGCGCCGACCCCGCGATCGCCACGGGCGACGCCGTATGGGTGCGCGAGGAGGCCCACCTCCGGCCCTTGGCGGTCGGGGTGGCCATCATGAGCGGCATCGAGATGGCGGCCGCTGAGAAGGGGCGCGCCGTAAAGAGCGTCCACCACCTGCGCGACAAGCTGTGGGACCTCACCCAGGCGACCGAGTAGGCCGGGGGCCGCGGGCCCCCCCGCCCTGCCACCGGCCCTTCAAGAAGGTTTTTCTACGCAATCCCCCGATGCACGAAGCAGAAGGGTGGGCGTTCTATGGCAAAAGGCCTTTTCTCGAAGATGCGCGAAGACCGAAGGGCCGAGGCGGACTCGGACAAGTTCATCGACCTCGGCGAAATGGACGCCGGGGATTTTGAAATGGAGGGCGAGAGCTCCCACGTCGATGTGAAGGTCGCCGAACTCCACCGCTTCGAGGACCTCGCGAATGTGACGACCCATGTTTACAAGGGCAGCATCCTTGTCATCGACTTTAGCGCGATCGCGAGCGACGACACGGCCATGCGGCGGATGTCCAACGAGCTCAAGGCGGTCGCCCGGGACGTCAAGGGCGATGTGGCGGGTATCGCCAAGAACATGCTCGTCGTTACGCCGGCCGGCATGACGATCGACCGCAAGGTCCTGCGCGGCCCCTTCTGAACGAGCGGGCGGCGCGAGTCGCAGGGCCTAAGCGCCACCTCAGAACCCTTAAATAGCCATCGCCAGGCTGGAGTTTGCCGGCCAGCCGGCGTTCCCTTCGGGGTGTCCCTTATGCCAAAGCACGGAGCGCACGCTTTCCGCCGCTTGAGGCGCCGGGCGGTCTCCGAGGTCGTGGGCTCCGCGCTCCTCCTCGGCATCACCGTTTCGGCCTTCGCCGTGCTCTTCGTCCTCGTGAACGGGATGCCCAAGCCATCGCCGGGGGTCGCAGCGGACCTCCAAGGCTCGCTCGAGCGCACGGGTCCCACGACGGTCAACCTCGTGTTGGACCACGTGGGCGGCGAAGACCTCCGGGACGGCGACACAGTCATCGTGGTCACGGTCAACTCGACCACCCTGACGTACAATGTCTCTGTGGGCCTTTCCGGTCAGGCCGTTTTCGCCGTCGGCAAACAGTGGCGCATCAACGTGCCGCTTCCGGTTTCCCCCGACACGCGGCTCGTGGTCGCCGTCGTTTCGCTTTCGGACAACCGCGTCCTCTACAACGCGGAGCTCCAGGCGGGCTACCAAGTGGGCGCCGCGGGTTTCCCGCCGATCATTGCGGTCGCCTACGCCCAGGCGGGCGACGGCTCCTCGCGCGTGTCGAACGGGGGCGTCGAGACGTATCGGATCCACGCAGTCGTGATCGACCCCGACGGGAACCTGGACGGGACGACTGGCGTGTGGGTCGACGCGACGGTCACGCCGGTCGGCCCGACGCTCCAGACGACCTCGATCGGCTCGGGGCGCTACAACCTTACGCGCACCCAGGGGGCGCACTTCCAGACGCCCGACCTCGTGATGGGGTCCGGGATCCCACCGGGCAACTACACCTTCACCATCCATGGGCAGGACGGCGCCGGGGGCAACTCGACCCGCCTCACGCCGCCCTTCACCGTCGTGGCGGTCGGCGGCGGCTCGGGCCCGACCCTCACGGTGAGCGGCTACTCGATCGCGCCGATCTCCGTGAACACGACCTCGACCGATTTCCCAGTCCTGCGCCTAAACCTCACGGCTTCCGGCGCGGACACGAGCCTCGCCCAGATCATTGTCCGAAAGACGGGTTCGCTTTCCGATGATCAGGTCACCATGGCCGCTTGGGTCGACTCGAACAGCGACGGGGCCTTTTCGACGACGGACGATATGCAGACGACCACCGAAACTCCCTTCACTGCGGGCACAGCAGACATCTTCGCCGTCCCGATCACCACGGTCCCGGACGGCGCGATGCGTGGTGTGTTCATCGTGGCCTCGTTGCTCAACGCGGCCGACGGCACGAATGCGACATTCTCG
>JBGPNV010000336.1:0-2521 GCA_041487695.1 Thermoplasmata archaeon
GACCTTCCGGAACTACAGCCTGGGCATTTCGGCGCTGAGCTCCACCGTGACGGTCGCCAACAGCACCTTCGCCTCGTCGAATGCCACGCCCAAGGGCGGTTTTGCGGGGGTGTACAGCTTCGACTCCGACGTGGGCGTCCTCAACACGACCTTCAACGGCAGCTACCTGCTCACGACCGTGCCAGGCCCCTCCGGCCCCACGGACGTGTTCTCCTGCTCGAACTCCGCGCTTTGGGTGGTGCGCAGCCGTGTGTCCCTGCGGGCGCTCACCTCGTTTTGCTACGCGGACCACTACCACAGCGAGGAATCCGCTTCGCAGATCGACGGCTTCGCGATGGAGAACGGCTCGCTCGGGGGGAGCTTCCAGGGCGGCGCCCTCGAAGCGCGCGACCTCTGGGGCGCGAACTTCACGAACTCGCTCTCCTCGGCCGTGTACCTCACCTTTTCGCGGACCACGGGCAATGCCTCGAACCTCACGAGCCTGTCGAACGATGCGGCCGTCGAGGTGCGGGATGGGAGCCCGATTGTGATCGAGGGCCTGAGGGCGTCTTCGCCGGGCCTCGGGGTCCGGGTCGTCACGGGGGGCGCCCCGACAATCCGCAACTCGACCTTCGCGGTCCACAACGCGACGGGGGTCCTGATCCTCGACGGCACGCCGACGATCGAAAACAGCTCCTTCACTCTCACGGCCACCCTGATGGAGACGGAGGGCGTGAACGTCTCGGGCGGCTCCCCCCGCATTGTGGGGAATTCCTTCCACGGGGGCGGCCTGCTCACGTACGGGTTGGTAGCCAATTCCGGTTCGCCGACGGTCCTCGGCAACCGTTTCGAGGACCTCCACCGCGGCGCGGTGTTCTACGCCGCCATGTTCCTCCTTGAAGGCAACACGTTCGAGCGCTGCTCAAACGGCGCGGAGGCGCGGGAGAACGCCACGGGGACGATGCGCGCGAACCTCTTCGTGAACTTCACGGAGACCGGGGCGGGCACGGGCATCAACCTCTATTACGCCGCGAGCCTCATCGAGGCGAATACTTTCTTGAACGTAAACTACGGAATCAAATACTTCTGGTACACCGCGGCGCAGCCCCCTTCGGGGCGGATCGCCGGCAACGTCTTCGACCAGGTCGGCCTCTATGCCATTGAGCTGTTCAACGTCTCCCAGCCGCTGCTTGTCGACAACAACACGGTGACCCACGCGACGCGGGGCGCCATCGAGGCGCTTTTCTCGAATGTCGTGGCGGCCTACAACATCCTCTCGGACTCGCAGGGGTATGGGTACGACCTTACGGAGTCCAACCTCACCTTGATCGGCGGCCGGCTGGAGAACCTCTCGGAGGGCGTCCGCGGGAACCTGTCGAATGTGGAGGCCCACTACACCACGTTCCTGCTCAACCACCTCGGGCTCCTCGTCCAAGACGGCTCCGCCTCGATCTCGAACTCGTCTTTCCAGTTCAACGGGAATGGGGCGGAATTCGTGACGGACGGGCGGGTCGAGGTGAACGACTCGCTGTTCGTGGGCAACGTTCACGCGATTTGGGCCTTCAAGGCTTGCGACCTCCGCGTCCGCGACACGAACTTCGTGGGCACGCTTGGCGATGTCGTGATGAACGGCCCGTTCGACTCGAGCGTTGCGAGCGTCACGTTCACGAAGCGGGGCGAGGTGAATGGCGGCAGGCTGCTCTTGCGGGGCACGCTCACCTCGACCGGCGAAACGCTCACGCTGAAGAACGTGAAGGTCCAGTTCCTTACGCCGCCCTCAGGCCGAGTCGGCGTGTCAATCTCGGGGGCGAGCCAGCTTGTGCTTAGCGGCGTGGCGATGGGCAACTCCACGACGCCGTTCTACTTCGAGGTCGAGGGGTCCTCGGGCTTCCTGACGAGCGTGGCGCTGCGGGGGGTCCTTGACGCGCCGTGGAGGGTGGGTGAGGGCCCGTATTTCGGCAACTCGACGCTCACGCTGCGCGACGTCTCCGTCAACGAATCGAGCTCGAACCTCACGCTCTTCGCCTCGCAGGTCGCGGCGTTCAACATCACGGTGCGGGACAACAACGCGACGGGCCTCTCCCTCACGGGCTCGGCACTTACGGGAAAAGCGTGGGCGGTCCTCGACAACGCGCTCTGCGGGATTGTGGCGCGCGCCTCGTCCACGGTGAACGGGACGAACGTCACCGTTCGGGGGAACCGGGGCGGGGGCCTGTGCTTCAACGACTCCCGGGCGCAGGTGGTCGACGGCGACCTGTCGAACGTGGGGCTCGACGCGTCCCTTGTTGCCGGTTCCGACGTGATGTTGGTCTCCACGAATGTTGCCCGGGCGTTCGACGTGAGGGACACCTCGCGCCTCACGCTGGCCTGGGTCCTCGACCTTCGCGTCGCGTACCCGAACGCGGGGCTCTTGCCCTCGGCGGTCGTCTCGATCGTGGACGCCCAAGGCCTCGCGCTCACCACAGCCCCTTCTACCTCCGGAAAAGTGAGTGGGCTCTCCCCCTTGGCGGAGAAGGTCGTGACCGCGGCGGGCGACGACGTC
>JBGPNV010000337.1:0-2511 GCA_041487695.1 Thermoplasmata archaeon
CGGCAAGCCTGTCCCGGACATCGAGTCGATCATTTCGCGCATCATGAATACCGTCCTCATCGAAGACACGATCGACTTTGATGACCGCAAGAAGACGCACACGATTTCCTTGGTTGTCTCGAATTACACGCGCACCCGCAAGAAATTCCGCCTGATCGCCGTCCTGCCGGAGGGCTGGCCAGCCCTTTCGCCCGACCCGAAGCCCACGGTGGCGGAGGGCAAGATCCTCTCGTGGGACCTCAGGTCCATCAATTCCTCCGAGCATGCGACGGTCACCTGGCAATTCAAGGGGCTTGCAAAGGACGACTACGACGAGAACGACCTTTACGTCTACGGCATCGACCCCGAAATCGTCTCGGGCGCCGAGAAATGGGACGAAGAGGCCTGGCGCGCGGCCACGGGGAAGCTCGCCGACGAGGAGAAGGAGCTGCAGATCAAGGTGTTTGCCGCCGACGGCACACAGCTTGCCGACGGCCCCTTGCCTGAAGAGACGGCGGAGGGGGACGAGGGCGAGGAGGCGGGCGAGGCTGCCGAGGAGGGCGAAACGATCGAGGACGAGGAAGACGATGCCCCGGCACCGAAGGCGAGGGGCAAGGCGCGGCAAGCCAAGATTGCCGCGGACGAGTGGTAAGGGGAGGCAAGGCCCTGGCGAAACGGAAGGTCACGGGCGACGTGCCGCTTGAGCGCGGCAGCGTCCCGGCGTCGCAGCTCCAGGCGCAGAAGGAACTCGAGCGCATCGCCGGCGAGGTGTACAACGACCTCCTTTCGGGGCGCATCCCGGGACTCAAGATCCCCTCACGCACGAAGCAGAACATCGTCTTCCACCCGCGCCTCCATGTGTACAAGTACGGCCCCACGCAGAGTGTCAAGAGCGCAAAGACGAAATCGGGCGCCTACGGGCTCCTCAAGACGCTCTACATGATCGAATTCATCAAGACGATGATCCGCGAAAGCAAGTCCTCGACCTTGCGTGAAATGTACTACATCTCGGAAGGGTGGGAGCTTGGCAAGTTCGAGACCCAAGACGAGTCGAACTCGGTCGCGGAGGACCTCGAGATCGTCGCGAAGGCCATGCGTGAGGACTTCAAGCTGCGCCCGGAAGAGAACGGCGCCTCGGTGATCGGGAACATCACGATCGTCGAGCGCAACCGCAAGGGGGAGCTGAAGACGATCAACTGCCGCGACGACGTGGGCGACTCGGGCTACGCGCTCCCCTTCAACGTCGAGAAGGAGAAGATCCAGATCAAGGACTTCGACGCGAAGTTCATCTGCGCGATCGAGACGGGCGGGATGTTCGACCGCCTCGTGGAGAACGGCTTCGACGAGAAGTTCGACGCGGTCCTCGTGCACCTCAAGGGCCAGCCCGCGCGCTCGACCCGCCGGTTCATCAAGAGGCTGAACGAGGAGGCCAAGCTCCCCGTCGTCTGCTTCACGGACGGCGACCCGTGGTCCTTCCGCATTTTCGCCTCCGTCGCCTACGGCGCGATCAAGACCGCGCACATCTCCGAGTACCTGGCGACGCCGACGGCGCAGTACCTCGGCGTCACCCCGTCGGACATCGTGAACTACGACCTGCCTTCGGACAAGCTGAACGACCAGGACGTGAAGGCGCTCAAGGCAGAGCTTACCGACCCGCGCTTCAAGGACTCCTTCTGGCACGACGAGATCCAGCTGCAGCTGCAGCTCAACAAGAAAGCCGAGCAGCAGGCGCTTGCAAAGTACGGGCTTGACTTCGTGACGGACCGCTACCTGCCCGAGAAACTCAGCGAGATCGGCGTGATCTAAAGGCCCCTTGCGCGCTCCGCTCTAGCGGCGCCCCTTCTTGGTCCGAAAGATGTAGACGAACTGGTCCTTGTCCTCGTCGACCTGGCTCTCAATCTCGATTTCGCTCTCGATCGCCTTGGAAAGGGAGAGCATGCCGGCGATCCCGCCCTTGAGGAACGACTCCCAATAGGGGCCGGCAAACCCGCGCCGCGGCACGGCGATGCGTGTCTGGCCGGGGACGAGCTCGACCTCGGGCGCGCCAAAACTGAAGGAGTGGGTCCACGCTTCCTGGGTCTCCTGCAGCATTTGTTCGGGCGTGTAGAACTTGCGGTCGTAGCGGCGCTCGTCGCCAATGAGCTTCGAGGTGTGCTCGCCGGCAAGTTCCATGCGCGTGGGCGTCTCCTGCCAGATTTTGCGCAGGATCATCTCGAGGTTCTCGAGCGGGTACCACGAGCCCACGTAGATGTCGCCAAGCCCCATCTTCTTGCGCAGGTCGGCTTCGGCGATCTTCCCCCAGACCTTGGCGTAGTAGTCGAGGACGCCGGCCAGCACGATGCCGCTCACGCGGGGCTCTTCGACGATTGTGGGGCCTCCCGACCGAATGGAACTTGGGCCACATAAGGTTGCGTGGCGGGCAGGGCCAGGCGTGCCCGCGACCGCGGGAAGAGGTCGAGATGTCGAGCCTTTCGAAAGGGCCGGCCTCTCCGCGAACACGGCGCGAGCCGCGAATGGGTTATATCGCGGCTC